>CAZGKH010000013.1:0-21693 GCA_964525665.1 uncultured Anaerolineae bacterium
ACCTCATCCAACGATACAGGCTTGAGGTAATCGCTTATCTTCAAGTCAACCACCTTCTCGCGATGCTCAGGGGCGATAACCCTCTCAACATCATCTTTCAGTAAGCTCTCCAGCTTCGCTTTATGGCCCAGCTCCGCTTGAGCCAGATCCTCCAGCAAGCCCTTAACGTGGGAAGGCCTCACCATCTCCTTGGCCTTAGTGTAGAGGGCATACGAATCCTCCTCGCGAGCTATCGCCTGCTGGATTATATCCTCTACTCTCGTATCCTTTGCCATCCTTACCTCCCTTGAGCGTTCTAGGGGCCGAGATACACCACCTCCTCCCCGAAGAAGGCCATCTACTCCTTCGCCACTGCCTTCATGACCTGCGCCAGGAAAAGGGGTTCGGGCAAGGATCCCTCGAACTCCACCTCATCGTTCACCACGGTCTTGGGAACACCAAACACATTGTATTTGTGCACCAAGTGGGGGAACTCGGAGGCTTCCACCATGTCCGCCCGCACTATGTCGCTCTCCATCGCCATCCTGTGTGCTAACTGCACAGCCGCAGGGCAGTACGGTCAGGTTGGGGTGACGAAGACCTGTAGATGGAGGGGATCCTTTAATCCCGCCAGGGTTTCTCTGGTCTTAGGAGCCAGGCCCGAATCCCCTGTCGAGACGGACTTGATAGCCTCGACGAGCGAGGTGAACTCGTAGCCTGCGGGAACGCCGTAGAAGCGGACCCCGTAGTCCTTCTCCCCCTCCACCGCGATGGCCGGGATCTTGTCCACGCCATAACGCTCAACTGCCTCCGTGTCCAGAGCGAAGTCATGCATCTCAATATCCACTTTGTCCGAGAGAGAAGCTACCTCCTCAGCGAGAGAGGTATTCTCGCGGCAGTGAGCGCACTCAAACTCCTGAGTGAAGACCACCAGCTTCACCTTTCCCGACAATCCCTCAAAATCCTCCTGCACCTTGCTGCGAACGTCTTCGGTTAAAATAGCCATCTTTCACCTCCATTTTTTAGTGTGGCCTTTCAGTGCCATTTTTGCTTTGCTTACCTCTTCATTAAACGAAGTTGTGCTCTTTGTGCTTCTCCGCGATGGTGGCTGCCAGCCTATCCAGGGCCTCGAAATCCTCCTCGCTGGGGAATCCCCTGACGATGACTGGCTCCAGTATCTCCACCTTCAAGTTGGAAAGCATCCCCACAAGCTGGTCAACCATCTTGCTGCCCCAGCCGTACGAGCCAATGATAGAAACGAACTGTGACTTCGGCCGCAAGGCATTGGCCAGGTAGGCCGCGTAGACTACATTGGGATGGGCTCCGGTCAAGACCGTCGGTGTCCCCACGACGATGGTGGCTGCGTCCACCAGGGCCATCGCCAGTTCGCCGATGTCCGTCGCGGCCAGGTCAAACCGTTTTACGCCAACCCCCTTCTCGATCAAGGCCTCCCCGAAGTATTCCACCATCTTTCGGGTACTGCCGTGCATGGAGATGTAGGGGAGGACCACGATGTTCTTCGGGGGGGCGAAAACCCAGTCCCGATACGCCTCGAGGATGAATTCGGGGCGGTGGTAGATGGGCCCGTGGCTGGGGGCGATGAGCTCTATCTCGTAGCCCTCCAGCTTCCTCAAGTTCTTCTCGATGGCTTTTCTAAAGGGCATCATGATTTCGGCATGATACCGCTTGGCCGCCTCGTAGACCCGCGCCTCGTCGGTGGCGTAGAGATCCGACGTCGCCAGGTGGGAGCCGAAGAAATCGCAGGAGAAAAGGATCCCCTCCTCGCGGAGATAGGTTAGCATAGTCTCCGGCCAGTGAACCCAGGGGGCGTGGATGAACTCAAGGGTTTTGTCTCCCAGAGAGAGGGTCTCCTTATCGCCCACGGCGATGAACTTCTCCTCAGAGATGAGAAGCAGGTCCATCAGCATCCCCTTGCCCTTGGGCGTCGTCACCACCTTTGCAGAGGGGAATTTCTCCAACGTATGGGGCAGGGCGCCCGAATGGTCCTGCTCAGCGTGGTTGGCGACGATGTAATCTATGCTCTCGACGCCGAGGTTGTCCAGCCGCTCGACCAGCACGTGCTCCATGGCGGGGTCCACCGTGTCTATCAACGCCGTCTTCTCGCTGCCCCTGACCAGATAGGCGTTGTAGCTCGTACCATCGGGGAGGGGGATAAGCTCGTCGAAGAGCCTCCTGTCCCAATCAATGGCTCCCACCCAGTAGATATTGTCCTTGAGCTTTCTTGCTTGCATTGCCTTCTCCTTGCCTAACCTGGACAAGCCAGAACCAGGCTTCCCGTTGGGCGAAGGTCTCCCGTTGGGCGAAGGTCTCCCGTTGGGCGAAGGTCTCTGACCGAGCCCCGCTCACGGCTGCGGTCAGGAGACCTTGCCGAACAGTAGAACTCTCACGGCTGCGGTCAGGAGACCTTGCCGAACAATTGAGTTTGCTTTACCCAATCCAAAATCCTTGCCTTTTGTGCAAGAATTTGATTGATAAGGTCTAAGGTGACGACCTGTCAACCAGGTCCCAACTTTTCCCATAAGGCCACCAACAGTGGGGCAATGGCCAGAGCGGGCAGGAAGCTGGCCACCCTGACCCGCTTTATCTCCAGAAGCAAAAGACCAATTCCCACAATCATAACCCCGCCGGTGGCCGCCATCTCCGTTATCATGGCATCGCTGAGGAGGGTTTGGAAGAGAGAGGCTCCCAGGGTCAAAACCCCCTGGTAAACGAGCACCGTGATGGCGGCAAAGGTCACTCCCATCCCCATCGAGGCGGCGAAGGCCAGGGAAGAAAAGCCATCCAGCACGCTCTTTATGGCCAGCAGGGTGTAATCGCCCGACAGGCCGTCCTGAAAGGAGCCCAGGATGGTCATAGGTCCCACGCAAAAGACCAGACTGGCGGTGACAAAGCCCTTGGTGAATTCACCCCGAGCCAACACGGGGAATCGGGCCGCCCTGGTCTCCAACCACTTCCCGGCCCTGTCCAGCCGCTCTTCCAACCCCCACCACTCACCCAGTATGCCGCCGATAACGATGCTGAGCAGCACCAACAAGAAGTTGTTCGTGGCGATGGCCATGCTCATCCCCACTGCCAGCGTCACCAGGCCCACTCCCTGCATGACAATGTGACGAACGCGGGAAGGCAGTCTTCCGCCCAAGAGAGCGCCCAAGGTGCCGCCCGCCACCACGGTGGCTACGTTGATAATGGTGCCTGTCATCTTCTTATCACCAAAAGCGTTCGAAGCGCTCCCGTTTGGCCTTACAAATAGGGCACACGCCCGGAGGGCGGTCGCGGGCGCAGAGGTAGCCGCAGACCCGGCAGCGCCAGACGGGGAAAGGGGGCTCCTCACCGGGTCCTGCAGGCGCACGGGAAGGTTGGCCCTGGGGACGCTGTCCCTCAGGCGGGCGGCGCTCTGGAATGGGCTGGGCTTCCTGCTCGCTTCGCAGAACCTCATCGGAGACGTAGAGGCAACAATAGCAGGTGCCCCAGTCGAGCAGGTCGGGGTCGCGGTAGTCGCAGGGACAGATGATGTCCAGGTCCGCCTGCTTGTCCCCTGTCGCCAGCCGACAGGGACAAGCCCAGTAGCCGTACCGCTGCTCGTTGACGAGCAGCCCTTCTATCAGATCCCAGGTGAACTCTCGGTCGGGGTTAAGGTGGTAGCCAGAGGCTTCCGCCTCCCGATTCAGGCGTTCGTAGAGAGACGCTACTTTCTCGTGAGGAACGGTGATTTCTTCGCTCACAGGCCCAGCACCTCCTTGATTTCTTCCGGTCGGTACCCGATTATACACCTGTCATCGTTCACCACCAAAGTAGGGAAGGACGCTCTGGGGTTCCACTGACGGACCTTGGCCACTACATCCTCTCGCTCATGGGCTGGAACCAGGTCTACGTAGATGTAGTCAAACGCCACTCCCTCGTTCTCCAAAAACCTGCGGGTCCGCTTGCACCAAACGCAAGTGGAGATACCGTAGAAAACGGTATGGTGTTCATTATGGTCACCGGGGACACTACCTTTTTCTGTTGTCATATTTACCTCCTCGCGAGTCTAACGCTCTTTAATTACTTCCGCAAAGCTGGCCCCGAACTCCTCTCCCTTGCCGAGATCCGCACCAGTAGGCTTTCCAGTGAACTTAAAGGAATCGAGTAGCTCCCACTTCACAGGCTCAATGATCTTTTTGAGGTGCTTCAAAGCCCCACCACTCCATCCATAGCTACCGAACATGGCCACCTTCTTATTCAGCACTCGCTTGAGCACGGCCATCTCCAGCGCTCGGGCCACCGGTGGGAACAGCGTGCCCTCGTAGGTGGGAGCGCCGATCATCACTCCCGCTTTTGTCCACAGGGAGGGCAGGATGTAGCTGACGTCGGTTCGGGCCGCGTCGAAGATCTCCACGGGAACCCCTACGCGGGAGATGCCCTGAGCCACGGCGTTCATCATTGCCTCGGTGTTACCGTACATCGAGCCGTAGATGAAGGTTATCCCCGCTTCGGTTTTGCCCGTGGCGTATTCGGCCCACTTCTGGTAGAGCTCAACGATGAGTTGAGGCTGCCCCCTCCAGATGAGCCCATGGGATGGGGCTATGATCTCCACGGGCACATCGGCCAGCTTCTCAATGGCCTTAAGCACGGGCCTGCTAAACTTGGCCACGATATTGACATAGTAGCGGAGCGATTCTTTCTCGTAGAAGTCCAGGCACGTACACTCATCGTCGAAGATGGGACCGCCGAGGGCGCCGTAGCCGCCAAAGGCGTCACAGGAGAAGAGGATGCGGTGAGTTATCTCGTAAGTCATCATCGTCTCCGGCCAGTGGATAAAGGGGGTGGAGAAGAACTGGAGCGTCCTCTTGCCCAGGGAGAGCGTCTCCCCATCCTCGACGCCCCTGACGTTTTCGGTGACGCCGTAGAAAGACTCCAGCATCGCCCTGGTTTTCGCGGAACCCAGGATGATCGCGCCGGGCGCTATCTTCCTGAGAGTACGCAACACGCCGGTGTGATCTGGCTCCATGTGGTTGATGATGATGTAGTCTATCTCGGAGAGATCCATGACTTCAGAGATGCGGTCGAAGAACTCGTCCGTCTTGAACGCCTTGGACAGGTCTATGATGGCCTTTTTCTCGTCGTTTATGAGATAAGCGTTGTACGAGACACCCTCCTGTTCGATGGGCCACAGGCCCTCGAATAAGTCGGTTGTCCTATCATTTACGCCTATCCAATAGACATCGGGGCTGATCTCGATAGCTGGCATTGCCTAGAACTCCTTTGTTCCTTCCTTAAGCTACTCTCAGATATTCCTCATGAATTGTTTGACCTGGTAATCCCACTCGCGAGTTTCCAGATCTAACTCTGCTCCTCCACCCTTCTCGCAGGCCTGGAAAAACACGTGTCCCCCTCCACCTTCAAAGAGCACACAGTTTTCACCCTGGTCTTTCACTTCCAGACCCACTCCATCCGGACCGAAAAACTGGATGGCTTTTTCCGTAACCTTGGCCGGACTCAGCTTGCTCTCTGTTCCATAACGCGCCATTTTTTACCTCCTCGCCCAGGTAAGAAATGTCTCTATCTGCTCCTCGCTCACATCCTCGCCAGTGAACTTGCGGACGGTCCTTCGTTTCCTTATCAAATCAAGCATTTCCGCGCTCATTCGCAATCTCCTTCACTCATTCGTTTACCGGCAAGGACCTCAGTATGGCCAACATCAACAGTTGTTTTGCAGATTTGACATAAACGGCCGACCGGGAGCTGTCAGCGGATTCAGGGATCGGATTGAACGGATTTAGGTCAGATCGGGCCGAAGAAATCTCACCGTATGAGCAATTGTCCGTTCAATTCGTTCCAGAAATCCGTTGACAGTATGCCCCACGTAAAAAGAGCAAAGCTACTGCTCAACTATGGACAGCGTTCAAGTAGGCAAATTCCTCCAGAGGCAGCCTTTCCGGCCTCTCTTTCTCTGACTCCGCCTGCTTCTCGGAAAGAAGTGGGCCTATACTTTCAGAATGTTTGCCCACGTTTACCAGGGTGATCACTTGCATATCCTCAGGAATGCCCAGGATTTCCTTGACCACCTCTTCGTCGTACCCGGCTACCGGGTGAGCTACTAGTCCCAGTTCCGTGGCTCTCAGCATGAGGAAGGCTGTTGCCATCCCTGTGTCGAAGAGGTAGTAGTTTCTACCCTTGATGCGACAATCCAGGTCCTCCCGGCTGAACACAGCGATAATCATAGATGCCGCCTGAATCCAGCGATTGCCCCTCGACAGAGCGCCATGCAACTCCCTCAACACCTCAGGGGCATAGACGAAGACAAACCTCCAGGGCTGATTGTTGTTGCAAGAAGGAGCCAACCGTGCGCTCTCGGCCAAGTCCCTGATGAGCTCTTCAGTTATTTCAACAGGCTCTAACGAGCGATATGCTCTCCTCGTTTGTATGGCTTGCTTCACGTCCATAGCACTTCCTCCCTGAGCATAGAATGGTGATTTTCGATCAAGTCGAACCCTCGGGCTTCGGCCACCAAGCGAGGCTATATCCCCCAGACGCCTTGATCCAGGGGATACAGCCGCGCCTAGCTTCGTGTTACAGATCAAATCGGCCTAGCCTACTTGCTCCCCCAGGTAGTTCTGGATCCCCATCTGCTCGATCTGGTCGAGTTGCACCTCGATCCAATCAATGTGCTCCTCTTCATCCACAAGGATAGATTCAAGCAGTTCACGAGTTCCATTGTCGCCAACCTCTACGGCGAAACGGATGTCTTCGTTGTATACCTTGACAGCCTCTTCCTCGGCAGCCCAATCCCTCGCGTGCTGCGCCTCAACGTCGGCGCCTATGTTGATTGCGTTCAGATTGCTGACGATGGGCAAGCCTTCAAGAAAGAGCACCCGCGCGATCAATTTCTCTGCATGCTTCATCTCATCAATGGCACGCTTCTCAATCGCTTCGTGGAGATGTTCATATCCCCAATTGGCGCACATCTCGGAATGTACCATGTATTGGTTGATAGCCGTCAGTTCATCTGCCAGACGAGCATTCAACCTCGCAATGACCTCTTCGTTGCCTTTCATGATTTGCTCCCTCCTTTTTCTAAACTAACCCAATCTCTTTGCTGCTCTCCCACAACCCATGGATGTTGCACAGGGCCAGAGCGTGCAGCGTGCCAGCCTTGTTGACCTTCAAAGATGTGGTCACCCCGTGGTGGGTATAGACGGGTCCCTGATTGGGGCCAGCGGTGGACTCGCCGTGGGCGGAGAACTCGAAGTGGCCCACCTGATGGCTGAACTTCTCCCCTTCCGGGTGGAAGTAGAGGGTGATCCAACTGATGTGATGCTCAGTGGTGTTGGGATGGCCAATCTCCGTCCCAACGCCAACTTTCACCTCGAACACCTCGTCCGCTTTCACCTGATCTGGACACTCAATGGTCGGCACGTGCTTTTCTTTCTTCCAGTCGGCTCTCTGGATGCGTTCGCTTAACTCTGTCATGGTATTTTACCTCCTGTTGTTATTGAAAGTTAAGTGGAGTATGAACCGTAGCCTCGTTTCTTTTGATCCCTGACTATCACCTCCATTTCACATCACTGTGCTACCAACTTGATAGCGTTACATTTGTCGTTGCGAGCGGAGCGAAGCAATCTCCAAGCGTGCCAGGGGATTGCTTCCCTTCGACAGGCTCAGGACAAGCGGCGCAAACAGCGCGCCTTCATAAGAAACAAATCTCGATGGGCGAAGGCACTGTCCTGTACGGCCAGTACAGGGTCTCCGACCGAGCTCCCTCCGCCTCGGTCAGAGACCTCGGCGATCAAAAATTCAGTTTCCTGCCCAATGAGTGGCGCGAACGCGACATGGAGCAGCTCGCAATGACACCTGGCCAAAGGCCCATGTCAGGTGATCTGCCTGAACTGTTTCCGAGGGGCCTCACATACAGGGCACCGCTCAGGAGCCTCCCCTTCGGCGACGTAACCGCACACCTCGCAGACGTAGTAGACCGGGGCGGTATCGGCTATCAGGTGCCGGAGGGCACGTTTGTAGAGGGTTGCGTGTCCCTCTTCCACGTCCCGTGCCTGACTGAAAGAGATGGCAGACCGCCGATCCCCCTCTTCCTCCGCTTCCCGAATGAAATGGGGATAGAACACCCCACTGGCCTTCTCTTCTCGCTGGAAAGAAGCCTGCAGGTTGGTCTCGGTGTCTCTGACCACCACCTCTCCCAGTAGATTGAGGTTACGGACACTGTGCACCCGCTCGGCCTCGGCCACCGCCCTGAAGAGGGCCGCTATCTGGGGCAGCTCCTCTTCTTCCGCCTTCTCGGCGTAGGCCAGCAGACGGAAGTAGGCTTTGGCTTCTCCCACGAAGGCTTCATAAAGGTTGCGCTGCGTCTTTTCTCCCATCATAAGGACTCCTGCAACTGTTGTCAGTCGCCAGTGACATCCAGCAACCTCTTTTCTCCCTCAAGCTTCTTTATGTCGGTGATGTCTTGGGTCACTTCCAGGGTGCCCAGGTACTCTCCGTCCTCGTCGCGGACGGAGAAGTAACGGACGTGGACGAACCTCCCCTGGTGGTTCATCCAGAACTCAACCACGTCCCGGCGACCATCTCGAAGATCCTCGACTATGCGGTTGACGATGTGGAGGCTTTTCTGAGGATGGCAGTGCTGAACACTTCTCCCGATGACGGCTCTCGTCCGGGGGAAAACCCTCTCCTCGCTCTGGTTGAAATATCTTACTTTGTCGTCCCTGCCCACAAAGGTAATGTCCACCGGCAGGGTATCGAGGATGGCTTCAAGCTCCTCCCTTGACAGCGATCCGACCTCGAAAGTCACCCTGCCCTCCACCTCGGGCTTGGGGGCCAGAGCCGCCTTCTCTTCAGGAAGCACTTCCGCCCCTGTAGGAGTATAGCTGCAATAGCCCAGCTCGTCAAATTGCTGCCTTACGTCCTTCCATTCATCCTCGGCCAGAATCCTCAAGGCGGTGGGAAAGAGGATGTTGTTCTCCTTGGGGAAGTGGCTGGTGAGCAACTCGGCCAAAGCGGACGTCACTTCGTCCAGTTGTCTGGCGAAGTTCTGAAAATCAATGCTTTCGTACCCGTCAATGAGTCCGTTCAAGCTCTTCTTCACTTCTCTTATCTGGTTGTGGTCCATCCACATAATCGCCGGGGGCTGGGTGACGCCGTGTTTTTCGAGATAGGGGAACAGGACGTTCTCCTCCCGCACATAATGGCTCTCCCCCTCCTTGAAAAGCTCCGCGATTTCTCTCACCCGCTCCATGCTGGCGGAGTCTGCGCTGTCCGCCCTCCTCAACCTCTGGGCGATGCTTTTCAGCTCGCCGGCGAATTCAAGGAACATTTTGTGCTCCTCCATTAGGATGTAGATGGGATGCCCTTCGGGAGCCAGGGATTTCTGGCCCTCAAGGGATTCTTTGAAGACGGCCAGGTGAACTTCGCACAGCCGGTGTATCTCTTCTCGCGGCATCCCCTCTTGTATGAGCTCCTGTTCCGCCCGCGCTATCTCGATTGGGGTGGTACCCCTCAGCGCCTCCTTGAATTCTCCCTCCACTGCCTTTGGGTCGGCCCCTTCGTGCAGGCTGACAATCAGTTCCTTAAGGACTTCTTTCCTCTCTTTGCCGAGCAGTTCGCTCATGCTTCATCTCCTTCCGCTATTATTATACAACAGAAATTCAAAATCCGCCAGAGCCGTCTATTCGAGCAATGCCTGTAGCGCTACTGGATCGGTAACCGGGGAACGGCAGGCGAAGTCAACACAGACGTAGGCCGTGGCGCGCCCCTCGATCTGGTTGCGGCCCTGCAACAGGGGGACGTGGGACGCCTCAGAATCGGGCGCGCCCAGGGCCAAGACCTGGTGGGGACGATAGCCAGCGGCGCAGACATCCAGCAGGGCGCGGGTGTCGGCCGCCTCAGCATCGCCCACGATGGCTATCTCACGGGGGTGCGACAGCGCGTAGTCCAACGCAATCAGCCATTGGCCGAAGCCCAGCGGGTACCGGCCCTGCATCGGTTGCATCGCAATGAGGCTGCGATGGGCCAATTCGGCGTAGCGCGGCTCGACAGTCAGCCCTGCCAGGCGCAACAGTCCAAGAGCGGCCATTGCGTTGCCGGAGGGAACAGCGTTGTCCTGCAGCTCCCTGGGGCGGGTGATCAATTCCTCGTGGTCGTCGCTGGTGTCGAAGAAGCCGCCATCGGGCGCGCTGAAGTGCTCAATCATCGTCTCGGCCAGTTCGCGGACGGCCAGGTACCAACGCGGCTCGAAGGTAGTTTGGTACAACTCCAGCAGCCCCTCGATGAGATTAGTATAATCCTCCAGGTAGCCGTTGATCTTGGCCTCCCCGCTCTTCCAGGTATGCCACAGGCGACCTGGCCCATGGCGGATTTCGGATTGTGGATTGCGGAGTTCACGCAGTAAGAAATCGGCATTACGCTCTGCAACTCGGCGGTAGTCGTCACGGTTCAGTGCCCGCGCGGCCTCGGCGAAGGCGGCCAGCATCAGGCCATTCCAGGAGGTCAGGACTTTCTCGTCGCGCCCTGGATGCACCCGTTGCTCGCGGGCCGCAAACAGCTTGCGACGGGCCTCTGCCAGCTCCACCCGCTGGCTCGTATGGCCGACGTATTCCAGAACGTTCTGGCCCTCAAAATTGCCGCGCTCGGTGACGCCGTACGCGGCCATGAACCCCTCAGCTTCCTGGTTCAGCAAGTCGCGGATTTCAGACGGAGTCCAGACGAAGAACTTGCCCTCCTCGCCCTCGCTGTCAGCATCCTGGGTGGAGTAGAAGCCACCAGTCGGGTCGGTCATCTCTCGCGCCACGTAATCGAGGATCTCTTCCGCGATGGCTCGGTAGAACAGCTTGCCGGTCACCTGCCAAGCGTGCAAGTAGACGCGGACCAACTGCGCGTTGTCGTACAGCATTTTCTCAAAGTGTGGCGCCAGCCAGTGGTCGTCAACGGAGTAGCGGTGAAACCCGCCGCCGAGTTGGTCGTACATGCCCCCACGAGCCATCGCCTCTAGAGTCTGGGTCACCATTTGGAGCGCTAAGGCGTCGCCCGTGGCGTGGTGATAGCGCAGTAGAAACTCGAGGGCCATCGGCTGGGGGAACTTCGGTGCGTCGCCCCATCCACTATGAGCCCTGTCGAAGCGCTGCCAGAGGTTCTCGAAAGCGGCTCCCAACGTCTCGGATTTCAGGTCTCCCCCCTGCACGCCTTCACGTACTGTGCTCTGCCGCTCGATGGCCGCCACCAAACGCTTCCCCCCCTCGACAAGCTCCTGACGCCGGTTCTGCCAGGCGTCGGCTATGCCAAGCAACACATCGGTGAACGAGGGCATTCCGTAGCGGGGCTTCGGCGGGAAGTAGGTGCCGCCATAAAAAGGCTGGCCCTCGGGAGTGAGAAACACCGACATGGGCCAGCCGCCGCTGCCAGTCATGGCCTGCACCGCGCTCATATAGATGCGGTCCAGGTCTGGCCGCTCCTCGCGGTCCACTTTGATGCTGACGAAATGCTGATTGAGCACCGCCGCCACCGCCTCGTCCTCGAAGGATTCATGGGCCATCACGTGGCACCAGTGACAGGCGGAGTAGCCGATGCTGAGAAAGATGGGCTTGTCTTCGCTCTTTGCTTTTTGTAGGGCCTCCTCGCCCCAGGGATACCAGTCAACAGGATTGTGTACGTGCTGGAGCAGATAGGGGCTGGTCTCGTTCGCTAGGTGATTGGACATCATCCTCCCTTGCCATCTCTAAACAGACTGCCTCTATTATAGCATCAGGACAGCCGTCTGTATATGACAAAAGTCATCTTTTTCTGGTGTCGTGAAAAGGTCGCCTGCATCAACTGCATAGAGGGCCTGTCCACTGTTGCCAAACGAAGCCGAATCTGCTATACTATGCCAGTTGCCCAATAGGACTTCACAGTCTATGCCCCCCCGGTATTGGGGAACAAGCAGTGTATGCTCATTTGCAGGACATTCAGGCCAACGTTTTGCTTGTCGCGCCAAATGCCAACGTAGCGTTGCTGGAAGCGTATGGCACGGAGTGAACCGGAGAGATGGGGCTTAACACAAGCATTTGCAGCGGAGGTAAGCGCCATGAAAGAAGCGATTGACAACATTGTAGGCTCATTGTTCACCCATCGAGAGAACACCGGCTTGGTTGTGGGGGTGGTCGAGGGCGGTCACAGTTCAGTCTTTGGCTATGGCAGGGCAAACGATGCAAGTGCAGAGCCGCCCCGTGGGGATACCTTGTTCGAGATTGGCTCGATAACCAAAGTGTTTACGACCACACTGCTTTCTATCCTCGTGGCAGATGGGCTCCTCAATCTGGAGGATCCGGTTCGCGATCTGGTGCCTGCGTTGCCCGATCTACCACCAGAGATGACCCTGGTCCGGCTTGCCACCCATACGTCCGGATTGCCCAAGATGCCATCAGACATCATCTGGCCAATGCTTCGAAATCGGCGCAATCCGTATGCAACATACACCACTGCCAAGCTCCTTGAGTATCTCTCAGATTACAAGCCAAAGAAGAACCGAGAATCTGCTGAACAGATAGATTACTCTAACCTCGGCATGGCATTGTTAGGGCACATACTGGCGCAAAAGAGTGGGGCGTCGTACGAACAAGCAGTCGTCAGCAGGATTTGCGACAGGCTTGACTTACGTGATACGCGCGTTACCTTGACTCCTCAACAGAAGGAGCGCCTTGCGACACCTCGTAATGCCAAGGGCAAACCAACCCAAGCCTGGGATGTGCCAGCATTTGTAGGCGCTACGGCCTTGAGTTCCACGGCGAATGACATGCTGAAGTTTCTGACAGCGAATCTGGGAAGGCCACCATCGGCTTTGACCGACGTGCTGCCAGCCTGTCACGAAATACACGCCGAAGCATTCCCCCCGCAAGGACGCCCGCAGAAGTTGGTTTCGGGGTTGTTCCTGAAAGGGCAAGACACCAGTCATTACCGTCAAGGTGTGGCACTTGGGTGGTTTGTGGGGCGCCTTTCTCCTGGGGGAAAACAGGTGTGTTGGCATCATGGGGCATCCAGTGGATATCGAGCTTTTGCGGGCTTCACAAAAGGCACCGACACCGGGGTCGTGGTTCTTGCCAACCGTTCGCCTGGCCTATTGGACCAGCTTCTAGGCAGAACATACGCTGATGACATAGGTTTCAGAGTTCTTGAGTATCTCAATTCATCGGGGTAGCCTCTCACTGGGTCTGGGTGAGTGGAAGTGCTGTTTCCCTTTGAGGAGAAACGAGGCGATGGAGACAGGCGCTACGACCAAGATAGATGTCTCCACATCCGTGGAGCAAAAAGTGGCCGCACTGTCGGCCTATCGCACCCAGTTTCCGCTGGAGCCGGCTATGTTTCCCATGCCCATGCTGCGCGAAGTGTTCAGCGGCGAGTACTTTGTGAGGGCCTACCCACCGATTGAGCTGGAAAGCAGTCTAATCTCAACGTCGGAGGTGCTGAGTCTTCGGTACACATAACGTGGTCATTTCAACAAGGATAGTAAAAGCCCCCGGCGCGGTTGACGCCGGGGGCTTTTTGGTGTGTGTCATTCGAGACGTCATCCCATTTGGCATACTCCAGGATGCGGCTGACAACTATGACCAGGTTATCACTGGCGTGTCCAACCCCAGCGGCTGGCCACGCGCATGATGTCCACGACATCTACGTCCCCGTTGTGATCGTTGTCGTAGACACTGCCGGGCGGCTGCGGTTGGCCCCACTGGACTACCACGGCCATCACGTCAACGATGTCCACATCGTTATCGCAGGTGTTGTTCAACAAATCGTGGGTGGCGTCCGGCTCCACGTCCGCCCAGTGGCAGCCCAGGCTGGCGGCCACATCCGGCTCACCGCCCCCCAGTTGTCCAGCGTAGTCTGGGTTGAGCACATCTGCGCTCCGGGCCTTGGCCGCCAACTGTGCCTCGATCTCGGCCAGGGTCAACCAGGGGGCCAGCGAGCGCAGCAGGGCGATCTGTCCACTGACAAAGGGCGTGGCCACCGAGGTGCCGCTCCACCAGCCGTAACCGTCAATCGGGTATGTACTGTAGATGCTCTCTCCCGGCGCGGCCAGGTCAACCCACGGGCCGTAGTTGGAGAAACTGGCCTTCAGTCGCTGGTTGTCCAGGGCGGCCACGGCAATCACCCCTTCGGAGGCGGCGGGATACTGGGGTTCGGTGCTGTTGAGGTTGCCGGCCGCGGCCACGACCATCACCCCTGCCGAGCGGGCATAGTTAACCCCTTCCAGGAGCACGTCGGAGGGAAGAGCGGTTCCCAGGCTCAGGTTGAGCACCTGGGCGCCATGGTCGGTGGCGTAGATCATGGCCTGAGCCACCTGGAAAGCACTCCCTACTCCATCGCTGTTCAGCACCCGCAGGGGCATGATCTGGCTCTCAGGGGCCACCAGGAGGACGATGCCGGCTACGTGGGTGCCGTGTCCGGTGGCCTCGTCAACCAGGCCATCGCCGTCGTCATCCAGGCCGTTGCCTTCATCGGCGGGCACGGTGTCGCCGTCCAGGAAGTCGTAGCCGGCGACCAGATGCGGTGCCAGAGCGGGATGATCCAGTTGGACACCGGTATCCAGGACGGCCACCACCACGCCGCTGCCGGTGCTCAGCTCGTGAGCTAGAGACAGGTCCAGGTGTTCGTTGGCGTACTGAGCCGTGGACGGTGCGGAATCATAGCCGGCCCAGGCGCCGATCTCATAGGGGGCGGCTTCCGGCGCCTGGCCGATCAGGTTAGGCTCGGCATAGACGATGTGGGGGTCGTCTTGCATCTGGTCCACCGTTTCCTGGATACCGTTTCCGGGCTCCAGGCCAAGCAGGTAGACCCGCTCGTCGGGCAGAGAGTCCACAGTCCAGGTATTATAGTCACGATGGATGTCTTCGATGTCCACGCCGGGTTGCAGGCGGGCCACCACCTGGCTCGGCACGTAGTAGCCCTCGGTCTCAATCAAGGTAGCATAGTTGACGCCACCACCTGAGACGTAGTACTTGACTTTGACGTAGGCCCCCACTTCCAACAGCCCTTCCTCTTCCTCGAACCCGGTGGATTCTGTGGCCTCGAAACTGGCGCCATTCACCACCCAGGCGCCGATGAAGCCGCCCTCTGGCATGCTCTCCACAAAGCCGTAGAGCTCATGCTCCTCGTATTCACCGCCGCCCTCGGTCTCGATCAAGGTAGCATAGTTGACGCCACCTGAGACGTAGTACTTGACTTTGACGTAGGCCCACACTTGTAGTGGCCCGTCATCCTCTAGGAACTCGGTGGAAGCCGTGGCCTCAAAGCTGGCGCCATTCATCACCCAGGCGCCGATGAAGCCACCCTCTGGCATGCTCTCTACAAAGCCGTAGAGCTCGTGCTCCTCGTATTCACCGCCGGCGTGGTGGATGCCCACACCCGGCTGTAGATAGATCACGGCCTGGCCCGGCGCATCCTGATGAGGCTCTGGCTCCTGCGCGTAGGAGGCTCCCACCAACAGCACCAGCAGCGTCAGCAGAGTGACAAGCGCCCTCAAAAACCTAACACGGTGAAGCATCATTATCAATCATCTCCAACATATCAAACTCAGCACTGGCCCACCAATACGAAATTCGCCCAACAGTTAGGAGGGGAGTTGGCAGTCCCTCGCCCAGCTCGACCAGGGTCTCAATGTCGTAGCGCCCCCGTTGGCGCAGGAAGGCGGCCCTGGCCTCAGGGTTGGGTTGGGCCAACTGGCCGTCAATCAGTTCGGCCAGCGGTGAGGTCAACGTGCTCAAGCTCGACTTCCCCTTCCTCGCTCGCAAGGATGAGCGTGCGGTCGCTGCCGGAGACGGCTTCGAAGCTAAACTCGCCTAGCGTGCTGGTGCTGGTCAGGCCAACCTCTTGCTCCCCCGCTAGCAACTGCACCGCGCAACCGGCCACGTTCAAGTCCGGGTCGCGGGCCAGTGCCTGACCCAGGATGCGCACCCGGCCCGATCCCGCTGGCAGGAGGTGAAGCTCAATGTCCATCCGGTCGGTGGTGTAGAGCAGTTGGCCAGGCTCGGCCGGACCACCTCGGGCGCCGACCGGAGCTGGCTGGAGCCGGCTGTCGAAGGTCAGTTGAGCCACCAAACGCTGAAAGAAACCCGGTCGGCGTCGCCCTTCGGCCCAGCGGCGGAAGTGCGCGCGCAAAGCTTCGCGCACTCGCTCGGGTGGGGCTTCGAGGGGTATCGCCCGACGGAAGGCGGCCAGGGCTTGCAGCCAGGCCAGGTCGGCTCGGGTGCGCTGGTCAGCATCGGCCAGTCGGCGCCTCACTTCGGCCGCTTCGCTCTCTGAGAGGCGACCGTCCACCAGGTCGGCCAGGGTTTCAAATGGAATCCGTGTCTGCAATGACATCTCTCTCCTCCTCAATGATTCAGGCATGAAATAATCTCATTTAGTTATGCCCGTGGAGAGCACGAAAAATACTTATCAGCCGTCCTCTTCAAGGATGGCCTTGAGCTTGGTCAGGCAGCGGGCGCGGGTAGGGCCGATGCTGCCCACAGGCATGTTCAGGCGGGCGGCTACCTCGGCATAGGAAGGCTCGGTCGGGTCGAAGTACAGGGCCAACAGGAGTTGCCGGCAGCGTTTGCCCAGGCGGTTCAGCCCTTCGTGTATTGCTTGCAGCGTCTCCCAGCGGTCAATGGGATTAGAGGTCCGGCGGCCAAGCAGGGTGGTACTCTCGGCGATATTTTCTTTTTCGCCGGGCAACTCCCGGCCCAACCGGGCGAAGGCACGCCAGGTGTGGCGGCGGGTCACGGTGGTCAACCAGCCGCCCAGGTTGACGTCATCCGGCAGTCGGTCTATGCTCTGCAGCAGGATGATGAAGACCGTCTGCGCGACGTCGGCAGCGTCATCCGCTGAGAGGCCCTGGCGGCAGGCGATAGAGAAGACGAGGCGCTCATGGCGGGCGATAAGAGTCTCCCAGGCACGCTCGTCGCCTCGGCGACAGGCGATGATCAGCTTCCGGTCGGTATCAGACATGACACGATGGCTAAGATAAGGGTTGTTCGGTACACACGAATGGGATACGGCTGACAAAGAGTCAGGGTTCTTTGCCACGCCTGAAGTATACCATAGATAGCAGGGATGGGCAAGGGGGCTTGTTGGTTGTAGGATGTATTTTTGGTAGATATGTATTTTTCGCCCTCTTCAAGGGCATAACTTAATGAGACTATCGGTTTATCTTTGACAGTATCGCACGACTGTACTATAATAATACAAGATAATTGATTCTACCCTGACCGATAAGGGCAAACCTGCCGAAAGGTGGGGACGCAAAGCCACGGGTCTACTTCAGTAAGCAGTACAAAGTGATCAGTAGCCTGGCTACCGAGTACTGATTACTGATATGACCGCCGGGTTGCCGAAGACAGGAGGAAAGTAGGCGCGCTGTCAGGGTCGAGACTGCCAGCGCGCTTTTTTCTTTGGCTGTCACGACGACTCTAACATAACAACACATAACAACCAAGGAGGATACCCATGACAAGAAAGACAAGAAAGACGACTCTACTACTGGTTTTCGCTTTAACGCTCATCGCGCTCTTGGGCTCGTTCTCGACCGCCGGAGCTAGCGGCAGCCTTGTCGCAGATGGATTGACGCAGTTACCTCAAGTGACAGCTTCCACTGAATCCGACGAGCCAAAGATTGAGGACGTTGAGCCTGACCAAGGGGAGCTGGGCCAAACGCTGAACGTGGCGATCATAGGAAAGAACACTCACTTCGATGCCACCTCGGAGGTCAGCTTCAGCCCCTCAGGCGGCATCACTGTGAGCTTCCCGACGGTGGACAATGCCACATTCATGACAGTGACCATCGCTATCGCCGCCGATGCGCCAGTGGGCAAGCGGGATGTGACAGTCACCACCGTCATCACCGCCGGCGTCACCGAGGTCGTCACCAAGGAGCACGGTTTCGAGGTCGAGGCGGCTGACGTGCCGGAGATCGAGGATATCGAACCCGATGAGGGGAAGCCAGGCCAAACCCTGGACGTGGCGATCACAGGGAAGAACACTCATTTTGTTGATGCCAGTGCTTTCACTGAAACGCCAACCGATATCTCCGCCGCGGCCTTTGCTCCCTCCAGCGTCGCAACGGGTACAGCGGTCAGTTTCAGCCCCCCAGACGGCATCACCGTCAACAGCACGACGGTTCACAACGCTACCTCGTTGACGGTGAACATCACTATCGGCGCTGACGCGCCCGCGGGCAAGCGGGATGTGACAGTTACCACCGTCATCTCCGACGGCGTCACCGAGGTCGTCACCAAGGAGCACGGCTTCAAGGTCAAAGAGGCCGACGATCCAGAAGAGGTGGAGTTCAAAGGCATCATCACAAGCATCTCGCCTGGAACCGACCCGGTCACTGGCACCATCACTGTGGAGACCGGAGACGACGCTGTATCCCTGTCGCCCGTCACGCCGATCACGTGGACCGTTCACATCAACGCCGACACGCGCATCCGCATCGGACACGAGCAAGAGGAAGGCACCATCGCTGATCTGGCCGTGGGTCAGCGGGTCGAAGTAGAGGGCATTCTTCAGAACGATGGCAGTGTCCTGGCCCGCAAGATCCACGTGAAGCAGAACGACGACGAGCAAGTTGGTTTCCGTGGCACCATCATTGCCAAGTCCGACGAGGTCGCTGTCACCCCGCTTCCGACCCTGACGGTGCAGATGGGCTCTCGCACCCTCACCGTGCTCACGGACGAGCACACCGAGATCAGGGACGCCGATGGCAACACTATTACGTTTGACGAGTTGAGAGTCGGTCAGGAGATAAAAGGCAAGGGCATCCTTCAGGAGGGTGGCAGCATCCTGGCTAGCGAGATCGAAGTGGTGGAGGATCCCGGCCATGAGCGGGTGCGTTTCGAAGGCGTGATCACCGGACTGCCTGACGGCGGGCTGGTGGGCGAATGGACGGTGAGAACCACCGCTGCCATGACGATCACTTTCTCTGTTGATGTGAACACCAAGATCAAGCCACCCGGAGTCAGGCCGGAAATGGGGGATTGGGCCGAAGTTACCGCTGTCCATCAGGAGGACGGCGCCCTCCTGGCCCTGAAGGTGCACCTTAGGAACGGGGACCACCCTCGTCCGGTGGAGTTCCGTGGCACTATCGTCGAGATGGAGGGAAATCCTCCCACAAAGATCGTAGTGAACGTCCGGGGGCACAACGAGTACGCAGATGTGGCGACCGCGCTGGTTGATGTGCTGATTGACGACCTCACCCGCATTGAGGGTGAGCTTATGGTGGATGCCCATGTGAAGGTGGAGGGCTTCCTCCTGGACAACCGCTCCGTGCTGGCCAAGCTTATCAAGGTCAAGTACCCTGAAGTCGAATTCAGGGGCCGTATCGAGAGCATCGAGGATGGTGTGTGGATCGTTAGTGGCGTCACCGTGCTCATCACCGATACCACGACCATCACAGGCGCCACCCCGCAAGTGGGCCTGCTGGCCGAGGTCAAGGGCATTCTGGTGAGGCCGCGGACCGTGCGCGCCACCAAGATCGAGGTCAAGGACCCCAGCCTGGAGCCGGTTAAGATTCGCGGCATCATCAAGACGCTGCCGGTGACCGGGGAGATCATCGGAACCTGGACCATCACCACCGAAGATGACAACGATGTTTCCATTGGGGTCACGGCAGACACGGTGATAGATACCGAGCATGGCGATGTCGAGGAAGGCGCCCTGGTTCGCGTCACGGCCCTACTCCAAGACGATGGCACCCTGGTAGCCCAGCGCATCAAGGTCTTCGAGAGTGACTGATGTATGATGACGTATCGAGTCTCCCTTCTCGTCGTTGTTCTTGGCAGTGCTATACTGGTCGGGGTATCCTCAGCCGCCGCTGGGGATACCCCCCTGCCTGCCGCAGCGCCGTCCCTGGCTGCAAGCGCGCTACAGGTGTGGGCGACACCTGAGAACCTGGCCAACACCGCCACGGATTCCCGGGTGCCAAGCTTAGTGGTCACGGGGAGCGGAACCGTGCACGTGGTGTGGGAAGAGGAAGATAGCATCTATCACACCAGCGGCAGCAGTGGCTCATGGACGACGCCAGCCCAGGCGGCGCTGGGCGACAGCCCGTCGTTGGCTCTCGATAGCAGCGACGGGGTGCTCATGGCCTTCATCTCTGAGATCGGGGGGATCTTCGATGTCTTCTACGCCCGCTGGGATGGCAGTGGGTGGACGCTGCCGGTGAACGTCTCCGCCACCTCTGGAGTCTCCTCTGCGCCCGTCATCGCCTCTGCGCCCGGCAACAGCCTGCACATCATCTGGGCCGACAACACGGGTGGGACGATGGCTCTCTATCACGGGCAATCGAGCGATGGAAGCTCGTGGTCAACGTTCCCCGTCCCCAATGGGGCGGGCAGTGCTCCGGCGCTGGCAGTTGGCTCCGACGGCATCCTTCACCTGGCCTGGCAGAGTGCGGACACGGACACCGGCCTTGACGATATCTGGCATACGCAGTTCAGTGGAGGTTCCTGGTCCCTTCCCGAGAACATCTCCGCCACGCCAAATGAGGCCTCGACGGCCCCTTCCCTCGCCGTAGCGCCCGATAACACAGTGCACATCGTCTGGCAGGAAGCCCTCGGCCCCAACACGGCAATCTACTATGTATCAGGGCAACTGGGCGATTGGGCGCAGGCTGACGATGTGTCAGGCACGCTGGAGAGCGCCAAGTTCCCGGCGTTGGGAATCAACTCGGCCGGCAACGGGTTCTTACTCTGGGATGAGGGCAGCGACATCATGGGACGCGAGCTATCCACCGCCACCGGCTGGTCTGCCCGCGAGCAAGTGGCTAGCGACGTTTTCGGCATTTCCGACCCAGCGCTGTTTATCCACAGTAACACGGTTCACGCCGCCTGGGCCGAGGAGGTCTCTGCTTTCAACTGGGACATCTTCTACAGCACACGACCTGCTTGTGGTCTCCCTGGCGACGTGGATGATGATGGTGATGTGGACATTGTGGACATTATGCTGATGGCCAGCCGCTGGAACACTTCTTGTGAAAACCCTGACCCGGACAACGACCCCAACACGCCCAACTACGAGGCCCGCTACGACCTGAATGACGACTGCAGTATAAACATCGTGGACATCATGATGGTAGCGGTGGATTGGGGGGAAAGCTGCTCGTGAGGGAGCGGTTTGAATCACAGAGACACAAAAGGCCACGAAAGCTTGCCAAATGCTCTCGTGGCCTTTGTTTTTCTGGTACAGCGTGACCATGGATGACACGTGGCGGGCGACGGGGCTGCCGAAGTAATGGGACAAGTGCAGAGCTTCCCGTCATCTGGCCAAGCAGCAGGCAGCCGTAGGGCAATCGTAGGGCAGCCAGAGTGCAGTCACAAAGGAAACGTCAAGCAAAAACCGTGCAAAACGTGGTAAAATAGGTGTAAATGGAATAGAGGGATAGTCTGCCCCCTCTACGGTGACAAGACTCTAGTAACTAACCAAGGAGGATACTCATGGTAAGGAGAACGACTCTAGTGCTGATCTTCGCTTTGGCGCTCACCGCGCTCTTCGGCTCTCTCTTAGTTGCCGGGGCCAGCGACAGCGTTGCCTCAGAAGAGGAATTGGTGGAGTTACCCCAAGAGACAACCTCCTCTGACACCCCTGGGCACATGACGATCTGTGGCGCCAACGAGAACGACTACACCGGCTACGCCATCGCCAGCGGAGACGTCAACGGCGATGGTCTGGACGACGTCATCATCGGGGCCTTCCGTG
>CAZGKH010000014.1:0-16357 GCA_964525665.1 uncultured Anaerolineae bacterium
CCTACCCGCGTGGTCGTGGGTGTGGTGATGGGTAGGGGGGTAGGGGCGAGCTTGTGGATACCGGCAGGCGGAGCAGTAGGAGTGGATGTGGCTGTGACGATGGGCAAAGGGGTAGGGGTGGGCATGGATGTGGCGACGGGCAAGGAAGTAGGGGTGAAAGTGCTAAGAACGGCGGACTCGGGAGTGGGCGTAGAGATGGGCAAGAGCCTATTCATTCGAGGCGCTATCAGCACTCGCGTCCCCAAGAGTAGCATCGTCAGACAGCAGCAGAGAGAGAGCGCGATAGCCACCGCGATAGCTATGCTCGAGCGGTTGTTCAAAACAAGTTTCCTTTCGAGAGATAGTCGACTGACCACACCTATTATAGCAGAAAGACAACAAAAGGCAACGCCCACACCATAATGGCATGGGCGTTGCCTGGAATGTGTTGGGCGATTTCAAGGGCTATAGGTAATCCCCCCAGGCGCCGTCGTTGTAGAGGCCGAAGACCCCCTCGGAGTTGCTCCAGAGCATGAGGCCGTTCTCGAAGGGTTCAATGGAAGCCCAGAATGAACGCTCTTCCATCGTAGCCCAGCCCAGACCCTCCCGCACCCCCGGTTGCTCCCTCCACACCTTGCCGAAGCCGAACTTTGGCTGATAGAGGCCCGCTGGAGGCACAGTGTTCGGATCATACTCAGCATCCCCTTGCTCCCAGGTATCGGTGTACATCTGCCAGGTGCCATTGTTGTACAGGACATAGATATGGCGCAGATCCTCCCGCCAGAACATGTAGCCGCCCTGGAAGAGCTGTTCAGAGCTCCAGATGCCCTGCTCGACATCAGTGGGGCATCCCAGTTTGGCGCGCACTGCCGTGTCGGTCCAGACCGTGCCGAAGCCCAGTACAGGCCAGATGGAGCATCCCCGGACAGCATATGTTTCGATGGTCTCCCGTGAGAGGGAAACCGCTGCCACTCCACCAGACTCGTAGTATTCCAGCTTCACCTGGTGCCAGCCTGCTACCAGGGTGACGTCGGCGGTAAAGGTTCGGGCGGCCTGAACACGCCACTCGTCAATGAGCAGTTGGTCATCCACCCAGAGCTTCACCCCGTCGTCGGCGGTAACAGAGAAGCGATAGCTTCCTCCTTCGAAGCTCATACTCCTGGTCCAACGTATTGAGAAGTTATCGTTTGCCAGCCCGCCGCCGGGGCCGCCGAATTCCCAGTTCCAGTCAATACCGGGGCCATCGCCTCGGACGAAAGCGGGAGAGCCGCTGAGGCCGGTGTTGTTATAGTACTCGCCGCGCCATTCAAGGGAAGAGGGATAGGGTTCAGCGCTCTTCTGAACAGTTGCCGGAGCCTGGACTTTGGTCTCTACGCGCTCCCACCACAGTTTGGCCTTGGCTATCTGCCCGTTTTCGTAATACTCCATCTTCAGTTGGTGCCAGCCTTCCCCAAGGCTGATGGAAGCTTTGTGGGTTGAGGCAGGCTGGTCGTACCATTCGTCTATGAGCAAATGGTCATCCACCCAGAACCTCACCCCGTCGTCGGCGGAGATATAGAAGTGATAGTCTCCGGCCTGGAAGGCCAGTCCTCTGGTCCAGCGAATGGAGAAACCATCGTTCTCTAACCCTCCACCGGGCGAGCCGAAGCCCCAATCGAAGTTTATGGAGTCCCCATCGTCTTGGACGCGCAAGGGAGAGCCCGCCAGGCTGGTGTTGTCGTAATATTCGCCGCGCCAGTTGGCAGGATTGAGTTGCGTTGTTCGATCCCACCAAACCCGGGCCTCAGCCACCCCACCAAGTTCAAAGTATTCCACCTTCACGTGATGCCACCCTTGGACCAGATTCATGGAAGCTTCGTGGGTCTGAGCAGCCTGTTCGCCCCACCGGTCAATAAGGATCTGGTCATCTACCCAGAGCCTGACCCCATCATCGGTGACGGCGTAGAACTTATAGGCTCCTCCTTCGAAGTACACGTTCCTGGTCCAGCGTACCGAGAAGTTGTCGCTCAACACCGCGTTATCACCGGGCGGGCCAAAGCCCCAGTAGAAATCAATGACGCCATCGTCTCGGACCAGGGCCGGAGCGCCACTGAGATCTTTGTTGTTGTAGTACTCACCCCGCCAAAAAGCTTCTGGATAGCTCATAGCTTGAGGTCTGGCAGGGAACGACACTATGGTTAGCGCTAGAACTACCAAGATGGCCATGGCCTGGAGCACAGGCCCAGCCTTCAACCTGTTTATTAGAGATTTCCCAACCTTCATTGAAAACATCTTTTCACCTCCGTGTTGGTTACAAGTATACAGCGGTTTCCGATTCTTAGTTGGATTGGTCACCACCCCCCTTGATGTCTTGGCGCTTGGCAGCGCAACCGGTGGACCACCTAAACAGAGTGGTCTACTGCTCGAGCAAGTTCGAAACCTGCCGAGCTATCTTATCGCGATTTGCTCTGGTGACTTCGATGACAGTTACCTGGGGCAAAGCCTTGACGCTATTGGCCCAGGGGTGAGATGCCAGAGTGATGGTCCCCAGCACGGACTTATGGCTGTGGATGGCTTCCCAGACCGCATCCCTGAAGGGCTTGGAGAAAAGCTCCATCTTGCCGATCTCATCAATGATCACATAGTCCTTCTGGTCAATGGCCTCTCGGATGGCCGCCACGCCGATGGACTCCAGGTCTGTCAGGTTTACCCCGTATTTGCTCACCCGCAGCCGGCTCTTGATGCCCACATGGGCTAGAATGCCCTCCCGCCCATCCAGGGTCACGATTTTGAACCCTTGCCGCCGGCCCTGCTCCTTCATTTCCTCGGTATAGAAGCCGCCCACCTGACCGGACAGCCTTCTCACCACGTCCCTGATGATGGTCGTTTTGCCCACCCGGGGCCGTCCGGTCAACAGAATGGTCTTGCCCATACTGATGCTCAGTATACCACAAATTGGCGACATTGCAAAATCGAGCAAACCCCGGCCCTGGTCTCGCCAAGCGCCCTCTGGCGGCGTCACTCCGTCCGACCCCCCTGCCGCGCCCTTCCCGAATTTGAGCTTTTGATAGTGTGTGATATAATATGAGGTGAGAAGAATCGTTTCACGTGAAACATTCCAAAGATCATGACTAGGGTCTGCGATTATGAAGGAAGTTCATGTCGTACCGACTTTTGGGAGGGGCAAGAACGGGGATACGAGGGAATAGCGGAATGACTCGCCCTTCGCAAGCTTTTGCCGTCTGCCGGCGCTCGTCTGGTGGAGGCGATGAAAAAGTGTTTCACGTGAAACTTTTGGAAGGATATGGCCGAGATCTGTGATTACGAAGGAAGCTCATATCGTACCGACTTCTGGGACGGGCAGGGGCGAGAATACGAGGACTTAGCGGAACGAATTGCCCTCCGCAAGCTCCTGCCCCCTGCCGGCGCTCGCCTGATAGAAATCGGGGCTGGCTTTGGCCGCCTGGTAGACCTGTACGACGGCTACCAGCAAGTCGTCCTGTTGGATTACTCCAAATCCATGCTGCGCCAGGCCCAGGAGCGCTGGGGGCGAGAGGGAAAGCATATCTATGTAGCCGCCGACCTGTATGCCATGCCCTTCGTGGACTTCCTCTTCGATACGACGGTGACAGTGCGGGTGCTGCACCACGTGCAGAACATCCCATCCGCTTTCCAGGAAATTCAGCGGGTGCTTAGGCCGGGAGGAGTCTACGTGCTGGAGTATGCCAACAAACGCCACTTCAAGGCCATCCTGCGATACCTGCTGGGCCGCCAAAGCTGGAGCCCTTTTGCCCCTGAGCCCTACGAGTTCGTCGAGCTCAACTACGACTTCCATCCGGCCTGGATGGAGGCTCGCCTGAGGGAGGCTGGCTTCGCCGTCGGTCGGGAGCTGGCGGTATCCTCCTTCCGCCTCCCCTTCCTGAAGCGTCTCATCTCCCCAAGTTCCCTGGCCGCTCTGGATGGGCTGCTGCAGGGGCCTGCCGCACCGCTAAAGCTTGCTCCCAGCGTCTTCGTTTGGGCCAGGGCGGAAAAGGGGGACGCCCAAGCCGAAGGTGTGGGCTTCTTCCGCTGCCCAGGCTGTCACAGCACCGACCTGATTGAGACGGAGGAGGCGTTGACCTGCCAGGGGTGTGGGCGAGCGTGGGTCATAGACGACGGCATCTACGACTTCAAACAGCCCGCCGCGCTCTGAGTTCTTTTGCCTGAAATCGGTAAGTGTAGTATACTTACGTTGCGTCCAGGAACCCATCTATGATAAGAGTATCCAAAACGGCGGATTGCTTTCAGGGCGAAGAGAGAGGTGTCCTTATGAACAAAGTGAGAGTCACTTCGGAGTTTAACCAGACGGCGGACTTTGTTCTGTACGAAGGCGACTGTCTTGATCTGCTTTCACACATTCCTGATGGGTTTGTCAAGCTAGTCGCCACTTCGCCGCCGTACAATCTGGGCAAGCCTTACGAAAGTCGTCTGGATATGGATGAATACTTGGCTCAACAGCGCAGGGTTATTGAGGAGTGCGTGCGAGTGCTAGCTGATCAAGGAAGCATTTGCTGGCAGGTCGGTAACTACGTTAAGGACAGCGAGATTATCCCGCTTGACATCGCGTTGTATCCGATCTTCGCCTCACTAGGATTACACTTACGTAACCGTATCGTGTGGCACTTTGGACATGGTTTACACGCCTCGAAAAGGTTTTCGGGCCGATACGAAGTCATTGTGTGGTTTACGAAGGGTAAAGAGTATACCTTCAACCTGGATGTCGTCCGTGTGCCCCAGAAGTATCCTAAGAAGAGGTACTTTAAGGGACCGAAGAAGGGTCAGCTTTCGGGTAACCCGCTGGGCAAGAATCCTAGCGACATTTGGGAAGTCCCTAACGTGAAAGCGAACCATGTGGAAAAGACTATCCACCCTTGCCAGTTTCCGGTGGAATTGATCGAGCGTCTCGTGCTCTCAATGACAGATGAGGGAGACTGGGTATTGGATCCGTTTATTGGCGTGGGGACAACGGCTATTGCGGCTTTACTGCACAATCGAAAGGCTATTGGGGCCGAGATTGTGCCAGAGTATGTGGAGGTTGCGAAAGAACGCATACGTCTGGCTGAGAAGGGTGCGTTGCGCATCCGGCCGATGAAAAGGATGGTTTACGACCCTAATGCACCTGGGAAAAGTGTCCCACCGAAGTTTGTACACCTGGGGGCATCCTCGATTCAACCCCAGTTGATCGAGCAGCGGGCGCAGTACAGCACGCAGGAGCAAGGAGAATGAAAGTCGTATATGAGTATTCACACCTGGGTGGTGCGGAAATCTTGCAAGTGCGCTATCCAGATTGTGAGCGTGATATTTACGAAGTCATTGCAGGGATAGCAGCTCGAAGAACCAAGGTCAGCAAAGAGAAGACAATGCAAGGAAGGGAACTGTACTCACCTAGAGACATGAACCGGCAGTTTCGCGAGGCGTTTGCAGCCAGGGGGTATCGCGAGTTGCGAGACACATACACAATCACCATACCCAACAGTGATGTGAGCATCCGTGGCGCCTTCAAGCAGATTGACTTCGTGAAAGGCAAGGTGCTGGTTGAAGTGCAGTTCGGCAAGTATGCCTTCATGTTCTACGATATGGCCAAGTTCCAGTATTTCTTCAACGAGAACAAGGCCGACGTAGGCATCGAAATTGTGCCTTGTCATGCCCTGAAGAAGCAAATGTCCACTGGAGTGTCCTACGGAGAACAATTGGTGTACGACATCGAACGACTGAAGCGGCATTTTCCCGCCGTCCCCATTAAGGTGATTTTGATTGACGCAGATGAGTCTGATTGAGACGTCGCATTTGGCTGCCTCCCTGGGAGATGAAGTCAGGTTGACTGCGGATCCCCTTGTTGAAGTATGGACCTTGAAGAGATCAAAGCCAAAGCTCGTGCTAAGCGGAAAATCCGGTGTAATTTCTGCGGCAGTGACCGCTATGCAGAACGTCGAATCGAATATCTCTATAGCCACAAGGGTGAGTATCTGCTGGTGCCCAACACTCCGGTTGAGGTTTGTCTGGACTGTGGCATGGTCTACTACGATGCCGCCGTCCTGAAAGAAATCGAACGGCGGTTCTTTGCCATTCGGCGCAAGGTCGAAGAACCAGACCGCTACATTGAGATGCCGGCGAAGGCCTACGCCTGAGGCAGAAGAGATATGCACGAAGGTAGGACTTCCATTTCAAAAGCACGATCTTACAAGGAGATTGGTGAGTTCTGGGACACGCACGACCTCGCAGACTACTGGGAGCAAACCCAACCCGTTGAATTTGAGCTCGACATTCAATCCGAGGTGACTTATTATCCATTAGAGGTTACTTTGGCAGACAAGGTTCGCGCCATGGCTAAACAACGAGGCGTGTCTTCAGAAGCACTGTTAAACTTGTGGGTCAAAGAGAAGCTGCAAGAAGAGGCCGGTTAGTTGAGGCTTGGACTGCTAAAGAAATCGAACGGCGATTCTTTGCCATTCGGCGCAAGACTGAAGAACCAGACCGCTACATTCAGATGCCGGCGAAAGCCTACGCCTAACCATCAGACGACAACAGGGATTATCAGACTATGAAGAGATTGGACAGCATTAAACCGAAGCAGTATCACGCTCTGGGTGAGCTACGCCGCAGGCTGTTCGATGAATTCGACATCGAAGCTTTGATCCTGTATGGTTCTGTCGCACGGGGCGAGGCGGATGAAGAATCAGATCTTGACCTGCTCGTCATGACATCGCAGCCCCTAACCCGTCCTGCGCGCCATGAGATCACCGACATGGTCTTTGAGGTGAATCTACTCTATGGCACGAATTTCAGCACCCTTGTCGTTGATCGCAACTCTTGGGAAGCAGGTGCTTTTTCAATTCTGTCCCTGCGAGAAGAAATCCTCAAGGACGGTATCAAGTTATGAGTACTTGCAGATCGGAGGAAGGGAGGTATTGAGAATGGGACATATACACACAGACATGACTGTAAGGGGGAGCAAAGCTACTATGGAGTTGAAGAATGTGCTCATTGATACGGGCGCTACTTACACGGTCTTGCCAGAGAAGGTATTGGAGAAAGTAGGTGCCGGTAGAATTCCAGGAGAGGTCAAAATAGAGTTAGGGAATGGGGAAAGTGTCAAGGCCAAAGCTTATGGAGTGGCGATCGCGATTGAAGGGGTCGAGGCACCTTCGATCAGTATCACCTTCGAGGGAGGCCAAACCGTTATCGGGGTAGAAACGCTGGAATCCATAGGACTGAAGCTGGATCTGACGACAGGCAAATTGGAGTTCACCAGACCGAAAGGTATGGCATATTTCTATCAAAGGAGGACACGTTCATGAGAGTTTCTTGCTTACAAGAGAATTTGGCTAAGGGGCTGAGCGTGGTGGGACGAGCGGTGGCCACCCGCAGCACACTGCCCGTGCTTGCCAATGTGATGCTTTCCACCGACAATGGCCGACTGAAGCTGTCGGCCACGGACCTGGAGATTGGCATCAACTGCTGGATCGGGGCCAAAGTGGAGGAAGACGGGGCTACGACAGTGCCAGCCCGCTCTTTCATTGACCTGGTCAACTCCCTGCCGTCTGAGCGGATAGACATGGAGCTCATCGTGCGCACCCAAACCCTCAACCTCAAGTGCGCCCGCTACGAGTCTAATCTCAAGGGCATAGACGCCCAGGAGTTCCCGCTCATTCCAGCGCTTGAGGAGGGGGACGGCCAGATCGCTTTGGAAGCTGCTGCCTTCCGGAGGATGATCGAGCAGGTCGTCTTGGCCGCTGCCACCGATGAGAGCAGGCCCATTCTGACAGGAGTGCTGGCTAAGTTCGAGGGGAACCAGCTCACCCTGGCCGCCGCCGATGGCTTCCGCCTCTCGGTGCGCACTGCCCAGCTCCCTGTGGAAACCGAGCCGGCCAGCGTCATCATCCCCGCCCGGGCCATGGCAGAGTTGGCGCGCATAAGCACCGATGAGGAGGACATCATCCTGGTCATCACCCCTACCCGCAATCAGGTGCTTTTCCACGCGCCAAATGTAGACCTGGTCACCCAGCTCATCGAGGGCAATTTCCCCGACTATCAGCAGATCATCCCAACAAGCTATGCCACCCGCACAGTGTTGAACACTAACAGCTTGTTGAGGGCCTGCAAGACAGCCAACATCTTCGCCCGCGATGCAGCCAATATCGCGCGCCTCCAAATCGTCTCCGGCAGTGAGCTGGCAGCGGGCCACGTGACCATCGGCGCCACCAGCGCCGAATTGGGCGATAACGTAGGCGAGATTGACGCCACAATCGAGGGGGATGCAATGGAAATCGCCTTCAACGTCAAGTACCTCATTGATGTCCTCTCAGTGATGGATTCGGCCCAGGTTGCCCTGGAAACCACCACCTCATCTAGCCCTGGCGTCCTCAAGCCTATCGGGGATGTGGATTTCATCCACGTGATCATGCCCATGCATGTGCGGTCGGACTAATATCTAATATCCAATATCGATTGCAGTCCCAGAACCGAGAACCGCCCCATAACCAGATACTAGATATTGGGTATTGATTTGCATTGAACCACAATATATAGTAGATAACGATGTTCGAGTTAGTGACGTCAAACGCCCTCGCGTGACCAAGCTCCGAGGGCGTTTCGTCCGCCTCCGCGATGGAGCCCGAAGTGTACCTTAAGCACCTCTCCCTGGCCAACTTCAGAAACTACGCTCGCCTGGAGCTAGAACTCCCGCCTGGCATCATCCTCGTCCAGGGAGAGAATGCTCAGGGAAAGACCAATCTCCTCGAGGCCATCTACTACCTGGCGACCGCGCGCTCTCCCTACGCCACAGCCGACCGAGAGCTGATCAACTGGCTGGCCGAGGATCAGCACCTGACCTTTGCCCGCCTGGTGGGCCAGATGCAGAAGCATGACACCTTGCAGCGCCTTGAGATCACTCTGCTCAAGGAGCCATCTCCTGGAGCGAACGCCAATAGCCTCAAGAAGCAGATTCGGATCAACGGCGTGCCCAAGCGCGTCCTGGACCTCATCGGCCAGCTCAACGTGGTCTTCTTTCTGCCTCAGGACATTGACCTGGTCGCTGGCTCGCCCGGCGTGCGGCGACGCTATCTCGACGCCACCATCTGCCAGTTCGATCCCGTTTACTGTCGCACCCTCCGACAGTATAATCGCATCCTGACACAGCGCAACCACCTCTTGCGCCAATTGCAGGAGCGCAGGAGCAACCCCGACCAGCTCCGTTTCTGGGATGAGAAGTTGGCCGAAGACGGGGCCCACGTGGTCGCCCGCCGGCGAGACACAATCGCCGAGCTAGAAGAACTGGCCCGTGCTATCCACCTGGAGCTAACGAGCCAGGATGGACACCTGTCTCTGCGCTACGTGCCGAGTATCAGGATGCCCAAAAAATCATACCAGATACCTTTGGGACTCGGCTCGGAGGGGATATTGGGTATCAGATATTCGGAATCCAGTATTCGTGAGGCTTTCCTAGAGCAATTGCGGGAAATCACTCGCGAGGAGATTCAACGGGGCATGTCGCTGATCGGCCCCCACCGCGATGACCTGCGCTTTCTGGCCGGCGGCGTGGATATGCGAATCTACGGCTCCCGCGGTCAACAACGCACTGTCGTCCTGGCTCTGAAACTGGCCGAAGTGAAGCTGCTGGCTGAGAAGACGGGCGAACAACCCATCATGCTCCTGGACGAAGCCCTGTCGGAGCTTGACGAGGCTCGACGTCGCTACCTGATGAAGGCGCTAGACAACAGCCAACAGGCCATCCTTACCACCACCCACTGGAATGCTTACAGTCCCGATTTTTTGAACCGGGCCACTTTGTTGAGGGTACAAGAGGGGAGAATAGAGAGAATACCCAATATCTAATATCCAATGACAACTGGGATTGGATATTGGGTATTGGATATTGGGGTATTTGGTCATTGGGATTTGATAGGCCGTTTACTGGGGATGCCTGGACGGCGAGGATATTTCTCTGGCGTAGGGGCTATCTTTTCGATGACTACCAGGGAGCGGGGCTCGGCCAGAGGCGGTAACTCCAGGTGCACGATGCGGCGCAAGACGCCACCTAGCGCAGCGATGGCGCCTTCGGCGGCTCGTGTCTCAGCATCGCCCCTGGCTCCTTTCTGGGCCACAAAAAGGCCGCCCGGCCTGCAGAAGGGCAGAGCGTATTCTACCAAGATGGGCAGTTCAGCCACCGCTCTGGCCAGGGCCAGGTCGTAGCCTCCGCGATGGGCTGCGTCCCGACCCAACTCCTCCGCTCGCCCTTTGATGACTTCCACGCCCTCTAGCCCCAGGCGACCAACGATGTGCTCTAAAAAGCCCACTTTCTTGCCGGTAGCCTCTAGCAGCGTCAGCCGCAAGCCAGGGCAGACAATTTTGAGCGGCAGCCCTGGAAACCCACCCCCCGCGCCAATGTCAATGGCCTTTGTCTCGGCTCCAAGATCCAAAGTCCGACCTAGGACCTCGGACTTCGGACTTCGGACCGCCAGCAGGCAAGTGAGGGAATCGAGGAAGTGCTTGATCTGCACCTGATCGTAGTCGGTGATGGCCGTCAGGTTGAACTTCTCGTTCCAGGCCACCAGTTCCCTGTAGTAGATTTCGAACGCCCTCAGGTGTTCCTCGTTCAGCTCCAAGCCCATAAGGCGGGCGCCCTCAGATAGCAGCTTCACTACAGCCAGCCCCGACGCTTAAAGTAAAACACCATACCCCCAGCCATAAGTATCATCAATCCGATGACGAAGATGAAAGAGTAGGGATTCCTGGCCAGAGGTAAGTAGATGTTCATGCCATAGATGCCTGAGAGCAAGGTCAGGGGGAGCATGACGACCGAGATAATGGCCAAGATGCGCATCACCTCATTGATACGATAGGAGATGACAGAATCGCTGGTCTCGCTCAGTCCCTCGATGACCTCGCGGTGGTCTTCCAGTATGTCCCTGGCTTTGTTCAAGTGATCCACGATGTCGCCGAAGTAGACGTCCAGTTCTTCCTGTATGAATGGTCTGTCCTTTTGCTCTAGATTGGCGACAATAGCTATCTGAGGTCTTATGATTCTCCGCAAGGCAATAATATCGCGGCGCACGATGGAGATGTCCTGGACGACTCGCCGCATATCTTCGGTGAAGACTTCATCCTCAATAAGGTGGATATTGGAATCCACCTTATCCAAGACTGGAAAGCAGTAGTCCACCAAAGCATCTATGACACTGTAGAGCAAGCGGCTGGCCCCGCGCCCCATGTGCTTGGATCTCGTCCGCTCATAGCGCTGGCAGTCGTCGAACAATTGATAGATCGGTTTGAGGATGCCATCGTGGACGGTGACGAGGTATCCAGACCCGATAAAGAAGTCTACTTCGCTGGGTCTGCTTACGTGTTTGTCGGCGTCGTAAACCGGAAAATGCATGACGATGAATAAGTAGTCCTCATACTCGTCAATCTTGGGCCGCTCAATCTTGCTCAGGCAGTCCTCCAGATCCAGAGGGTGGAAGTTGTAATTGCGACGCAGCACTTCAATATCTTCCGGCGTTGGCTTCTCGATGTTGGTCCAAGTAACTTTCCCGTGAGTGACGGTCTCGATGCTCATGGTCACCTCCTCTCCTCAATGGGTATTATACTACAGGCTGGACAATAAGGAAAAACTTGTGGACAACAACGGATGTGATCAAGGCCCAAGTAGCTCGCACGCCAGCCTTGACTGCACCAGACGATGCTGCTTCACGGATGCCACCATATATTGGTGCATGACAGATATTGACCTACTAGTACAGAGTTATCGCGACAGGTATCAAGCAGACCAGGTGCAACGCACTTGTTGCTCGTAGTGTGTTGCACCTGGTGCGAAAACCTTATGAGCCACCGTATCGTTCTCGGTGGCCCTTATGGCTTTCTCTTTTAGCTACCGCTCAGGCTGGTGAGCGTTTGCTGGTTCGGGCCGCTGGCTAGCCTGGATTTGCGCCAACCCTAGTCAGCACATACTTGGACCGATACATCATCAAGATACATGGCCGTCTTGAGATCGTCCAATCCGTCGTTATAGACATTGAAATAGACTATGATGGTCTGCCCCTTGTAGGGCGTCAGGTTGAAAGTGTGGTACGTCCAGGTTTGACTGTCGGAGCAGGCCTTCGGCATCGCCCAGGCTAGTGGTGGTTGACTCCAATTAGGGTCAAAGATGGCTACCCCTTGCCAATCGTACTCGACGGTGTCTTGACACAAAGGGTAGTACCAAAACGACAGGGTAGCACTCGTTGCGTCTGCTGGAATGGTCACTGTCTGATAGATGGAGGAATAGCTTTCGGCGTCGCTTAGGTAAGTGATTCCCAGGCGCATGGCCCAAGAATCCGTCCGGACCACAGCGTTGGAGTAGCCCGCCGGGCGTGGGGTATCCCCGATGGTCCAGCACTCTGTCGTCTCAAAGCCGCCGTTGCAAACCAGCTCATCGCAAGGAATCTGCGTTGGCGTGCTGGTTGGCGTGGGCGTATCTGTGGGAGTTGATGTCGGCGTGAAAGTGTAAGTCGGTGTTGTCGTGGATGTGCTGGTCGGCGTTGCAGTAGGGGTACCCGTCGGTGTCGTGGTGGCCGTGTTTATGGCCGTTGATGTCGGCGTGAAAGTGTAAGTCGGCGTTTCTGTGGGTGTGCTGGTCGGCGTTGCAGTAGGGGTACCCGTCGGTGTCGTGGTGGCCGTGTTTATGGCCGTTGATGTCGGCGTGAAAGTGTAAGTCGGTGTTGTCGTGGATGTGCTGGTCGAAGTCATGGTGACGGTCGGGGTTGCAGTTGATGTTGGTGTAAATGTGCTGGTCGGTGTTGCTGTAGGGGTACTAGTCGGTGTCCAAGTAGCTGTAGGTCTTACAGTTGATGTTGGAGTAGAGGTGTAAGTCGCTGTTGCGGTGGGCGTACTTGTCAGCGTCGTGGTAACTGTAGATGTTGCAGTTGAGGTTGGTTCGGGTGTGTTTGTTGAAGTTGCTGTGGAAGTGGCTGTAGGTGTTAGAGTGGGGGGTAGATAGTTTTTGACAATCAGAGGCAAGTAAAGTTCGCCAGAGGCAACGGAAACAGTCACATCTAGGGTGGAACTGCCTTGATCGGCGAACCAGGTAACATACTCGTGGACGAGGTCCCATTTCAGGGTGTACTGCCCCGGTTCCCCGGGCGCTGTCACCAGGGCCGGACTGAAAACTGCGGTGTGGGTAAAGGGTATGTCTTCGGTCAAGGCGGTACGGTGGTCGTACTCCGGCGGCTGTATCACCAACTCCTCAGCCTCATCATACCAGTGAAGGCCCAGGCGTACGGGGTTATCTCCATCGGCTGGCCAGGTCAATGTCCCAGCGTTCTGCACCGATACGCTCACCTGATAGGTTTCGTTAGCTAACATAGTTGTCGGCGTGTCGTGATCGAGGAACTGAGCCAGGTACTCCGGCGTGTAATCCTGAATCGCCTGCCAAGTCCAGTCCCGCAGATTGGGCAGCTCAGCATAGAGATAATCGCCGGGGCAGGCCGTCTGGTTGTAATCGCGGTGGCCGGCGATGTTCGGGGTGGTTATGTCAATAAAATACGAGCTTTCGTTGGGGTTAAAGAGGCTGCGGTCACATTCCCAGGCCGCCAAATCGGTGATAGCCTCCAACAGGGCCTGGGGCGGCTCGATGCTGTCCCCGGTGTTGCCATAAGTGCCCAGGGCGCTAATGCCTACACTGCCGCAGTTGTAGGCATAGATTCCGCACCCTTCCACCATAGGGCCGTGGACGTGACGCCCCACTGCGTCAAGACCCCCATAGCGCCCTTCGTAGATGTTGCCCTGCCAGTCCACCAGATAGTTGTAGCCGATGTCGCCCCAACCCAGGGTCAAAGCATGATACTGATAGATAGCCCGAATCGTGGACGGCGGGTCGGGATCGTAGTTCTGGGTAACGGTGTGGTGGACAATGATCTTGCGCACGGGATGATACTCAGGAGGCCAGGTCATGTAGCTCTCATTGGCGCCCCAGCCAGAGCGGGGTATGATAGGCGGCTGGGGTACGCCCTGAGCTGATACCCCGCCCTGCGCCGCTGCCTTTGCCTCGGCCAAATCGGGGCCGGCAGTGGAGTCTATGTAGGTCAGGGTGATCTCCGATAGCTTTGGGGAATGTGTGTGGTTAGACCTCCGAGGTCTTGAATATGACTTTTCAATGGCAAAATCACTGCTTTTGGAGGCAGTTTGCTGGGTCAAGTCACCTTGTAAGACCTCGGAGGTCTGGAGGAGGGTTATGCGGTACTGGAGGTAGCGTCCTCCTTCAGTCATGATGAGGTTCTCACCGTAGAAGCGGCCTTCCTGATCTTGCTCGATCTCGAAGATTTCCTGCCAGGGCGACCAGACCACCCCATCCGAGCTGACACGCACCGCAACGGCCAGTTGTGCGCCGGGATGCACCTCGGCCGACCAGTGAGCACCTACGGCATTGAAGGGAAAAGCGGCAGTGCCGATGGTGGAGGTGAACATGCCCGTCGTCTCTCCCGCCGCCAGGTCCAACTCGCCGTCGCCCTCTCGCGTCACCTGGATGCCCTGGCTGGTTCCGGCTCCGAAGTCCGCCGCCGTGGTCTGAACCCAGTTGGCGCCGCGAGTGGTGGCCTCCTGTGCAAAGAGGAAGTCGTTGGCTTCTGCGATGATGACTGTGAGCAGTATGGTTACAATGACTAGGCCGTTGATTACACTCTTCATAAACGTCACTTCCTGAAGACGGATTTTACCAGCAAAAGCCGGTTTTGGAAAGAAAAGAGGCAATCAGGCCTCAATGGGGGAGGGGCGCATCTTGCGCGCCGACGAGCGGAGCACATCGAAGCGGTGACCGATGGGGAGGGGATTGGGACAAAGGTGGCTCAATGCCGCAGCTCAGATCACTCTGGCATGACTCTGATAAACCCTACCACGTTTGACATTTGTCTTGATTTGCTAGCGGTTTGATTGGCGCTATTCCCTTCGTATGTCTGGATAACCGAGCTTCCGGCTGTGTATCCACTCACAATACCAATGTGATCAAGTGCTGCATCGCCGTCAAACCATTCGAAAGCAACGATGTCCCCCCGCCTGGGTATGATACTGCCCCTGGGATGCCAGCATCCTCTCTTTTGAGCCCAGAACTTCCAGGAGCCAACCAGGGCCATTGTTGCCCAGTACCCTTCGGGGACATCTGGAATCTGGATGCCAACTTCTCGGCAACACCAAGTTACGAACGCAGCACACCAGTCGTAGAACACAGGGGCTATACCGATGTGGCCTAAGCTTTGCATAGGCTCACGGAGCGGCTCGAGATACTTCTCTGCCTCACAATTCGGCCCAGTCCATTTAAGTCCCTTGGCAGCTTCCTCCTGAGCCAGGTTGGCAAGTCTAAGACGGAGCCCAGTCTCACCGGGCGGCTCCACCCCAGACGAGCCGCCTATTGCTCCCCAAGTCTCAGGGCCAACGATGCCATCTACGGTGATGCCAGCTTGTCTCTGGAAAGCTTTGACAGCCGCTTCAGTTATCGGGCCGAAATCCCCATCTACTGTCGCCGTATAAAAACCCAGCGCCTTAAGGGCTCTCTGAAGAGCCTCGACATCTTCTCCTTGGCTTCCCAGACGAAGCATACGGGTCAGCTCTGGCAGCTCAGGTGCTTCCTCCGTTCCAGTCAGTATGAGTGGCGTGCCCTCATAGTTCAAATTCCACCCCTGTCCAGTTTCACCTTCGTGGGGAAGGCGCCAGATGGACGAACCAGGAAAACGGTTCAGATATTGTTGAAGTTCGCTCGCTGAAACAGGTTGTGGGGCATTCGTTTCCGAGCTCCAGATGGGCAGCATCGGTTTTGTCAATCCCATTTCCTGTTGGGATTTGAGACAAGCCTGAACCTCTTCCTCGTTGGTAGGCTTGAATGTGAACGCCTCAAAGTAGATCTGTGGTAAAGCGATGTCGCAATGCTGATCTAGAATGCTCCAGGGGACCCGAGGATGGAATCCAGGATGGCCGAAACTGGTGTAACCCAGTGTCCCTGGGTTGACCAAAGGACGAAGAGCAATAAGCAGCCTTTCTACGTGTGGATGAGTGCTTGGGTTTTCAACGTGACTTTCCAAATCAAGGACATACCCATCCAGTCCACAGTCAAGGGCCCGCTTTACTGCCGATACCTGAGCGTCAACATCCGAAGTTCCGTAGTGAAACCCCCACCCGTAAACCTCGATTTCACGGGACGCGAATTGCTGAATGGTTTCTGGAGAACATTGGAAACTCCAGAACATCGGCTGGCTCAACCCATCAAAGACCTTGAGGTAGATGCGCTTAACCTTGCGTTCAACGAGCTTGTTTAGATAATCACTGCGGAGTTCTGAAAGAAGCCAGATCCACACTCCATGGGGGTGTTCAGACATGTGTCCTCCTTAGGCTATTCAGC
>CAZGKH010000014.1:16457-20297 GCA_964525665.1 uncultured Anaerolineae bacterium
AGGCTATTCAGCTTCCCAGGTTCCATCGTCACGCAACAGGTAGACGCCCTCTCTAGCCCGGAGCTTGTGCCCCCATGCGAAGCGCTGGATCGCACCTGGGTACGCCTGCTCTCCCTCCGCTGCCCAACCCAGCCTGTCGCGGACACCGGGTTGTTCCCGCCATACCTTCCCGAAGCCGAAGGTCGGTTCCTGTAGCCCCGCTGGAGGCTGGAGTCCCGTGCTAACGGGATCTGTAGTCAGGTTGAAGGTGTCTTCGTGGTCGGCCCAGGTGTTGTCATCGTCGTACAGGACGTAGATTCGCTTTTTGTCCTCTCGCCAGATCATCCGCCCTTGCTCGAAAGCCTGGTCTGCGCCGTGGAAGGAAACCTGTGGCCCGGGCACTGCTTCTTCTGGTACGGTCTCATCGGCCTCAGCACAGGTCACAAACATCTCGAAGGGCGCCTTCTTCTGAGTGGCTGGCCCCAAGGCCCCCTGCTTGTACAGCCCGTAATTCTTGCCAGGGAAATCCTGGGTGCAGAACCAGATGGCCAGCGCCACCCGGGGATCGGCCTTCAGGATATCGAAAGCGGTGCGCATGGCATGGGCCTGAAATCCTTGCTCGGCCGCCGAATCGGGATTGGGCGTCGGCCAACCGAACTCGGAGATATAGAGCTTTCTGTCCGCATCCTGACCCTCGTTTTGTATGATGACCTGCTCGATGCGGTTCAGGTGGCCAACATAGGCACGCTGGATGTTGGCGGCTACTTCGTCCTCGTCCGGGTTAAACCCTTCGTGAAGGTAGAGATGGTACCCTACGCCATCAAACGGGTAGTTCCCGTCATCCCAATCAAACAGACGTCGCCCGGCCTCGTACACCTTATTCAGATAGTCCGCTGGCACATCCCAGTTTTCCCAAATCCCTTCCAGGGGGCCTGTGATGACCTTGACCCCGAGGGGGTTCACCCGTTGGTAGATACTCTGTAACATCTTCGCCAGCCAGTAGGGATGGATCCAGGCCTGCGACCACGTCTTTCCAAACGGGTTCAGTTTGTCCTCTGGCTTGTCAGGCGGGTGCATGTGGTGCCAGTCGTCAGGCTCATTGAAGGTCTCAAAGAGGAAGACCTGGTCGTTGAACTTCCGGACGATGGTCTCGAAGTGACCGGCGTACCGCTCGATCCACTCATCAGGCGTCTCTCCTACGTCGGCGACGTGGTCCTCGACGTACTGCTCGATCTTCTGCAGAGCAGCGTTGCTATACCCCGACAGGGCCCAGGTGGCCTCAAGGGGCGGGAATCGGAACAGGTTGCGTGGGTCCGGGCGAGTTGCCTCTGCACCGACGAGGGCATAGATCTGGGGACCTTCGCCACCCCATGCGTCAATGAGCCCCTGGATGATGCGATGGTAGGTATCGGTCCACACTGGATCACCAGGATCGCTCCATGGTCCGAGGACAAAATTGAGGCGAACCCAGCGGGCGCCGGTGCCGGCCAGGATGTGGGGGCTGGCCGAGGGGCCCTCAATGGCCCCCGTAAACGGCGTGATCGGGCGGTTGGCGTCTATGCCAACCCTCAGGTATCCGAGCTTAGGTTTCTCCGGCTTGGGCAAAGCCTCGTTGCTAGTCAGGGCAGTCCAGGTTTGTGGGCCGATGATCCCATCCACGATAAGACCGTTGGTCCGCTGGAATTCTCGCACCGCTGCATCGGTGATCTCAGCGAAGATGCCGCTGATGTCCTGTGTTTCCAGATACCTGAGGGACGACAACCGCCACTGGACTTCTTTGATGTCTTCGCTCCGCCGCGGCGGCTCCTTCAGCTCCAACCGGCGACGGCTAGGGATGCGGCGCAGGAATTCCACCCACACAGCCGGAATCCCCCCAGCTTGGTAGCAGTTGTAGGCCTGGTTGATGGACATCCCTCGGCACAACTGGAAATGGTACAAGTGCTGGGGATCAGCCCAACCTCCACCCCATTCCAGCCCCAGGCCTTTCCCAATCTCTCCCAACTTCTGCCAGTCCAGGCTCGGATCCCAGCTCCAATTCCCGTTATCGTCCTTGAACACCAAGTCGCAGGCCAGGCCGTACTGGTGCCAGGAGTAGCCGGGCTGGTCCCGGGCGGTCCCCCCATCGTGTCGTCTCTGTTGCTCCTCAAACGAGCGATGGGCTTCATATACGGCCACGTTGAGTCCCTCGGCGTAGGCTTCAGCTAACAGTTGCTTGATTCTATCATATAGGACTGGATAGAGCTTTCCCAAATCCCGATCAAGCAGTATCTCTGCCTCGCCCTCACCTATGATTTCGCCCTCACCTTCGGCTCCGGGATACTCAAAGGGCTGGGCCGGATTCGCCTGGGTATAGGCGATCAGCTTCTTGGCCACATCCGTTCCGGCCACGTCGAAACGCGCCCAAATCCCGGGGAAACTACCCCAGGTGTAGAGGGTTGCGCCGACGACGTAGTCATCCTTTTGCAGCTCCTCGTCGTACCAGACCAGTTGCCGAAAATAGTAATCGGCCTTGTCTGGCTCGTTGTCGTGCTGGTTCCAGAAGCTACCTAATTCCTTCCACGTCCCGCCTTGTACCCCCGGTGGCTTGGGATTCACCCCATAATCAATGCCACACTCGGTAATCACCAAAGGCACGTCTCCCAGATCGTTGGGGATCAGATGTTGGCGGTAGACCTTGCGGTAGCGAAGCGTCGTCCAGCCCTCATCGCCTTCATCCACATTGGGATCCAGTTGATAACTCCCCGTCATCCACCACATCCAGGGACAACTGTACTCGTGGAGGCCCAGAATGGCTCGATGCTCTCTGGCGGCCTGAAGCGCCGGCAAGAAGGCGGGCCAGAGAGACAGGTCTGGCGTGCCGGTGGCGAAGTTACCGATCACGCACTTCAGCCCCAGGTCAGCCATCAACTGCATGCGCTCCACCTCGAACTGGGCGTACCACGCCATGCCCTCTTCATCGCTCCAAACTGGCTCGTTGTGCCCCTCCCAGTACTCGATTTGGGGGTTAGCCTGATAGGTGGGCAGTTGATCTTGAAGAAACTGCTGTACTGCTTCTAGGGGCGTCTGGCCATTGGCCTTCTGCTCCTGGGCATCGTAATCTTCCATGACCATGCGACCGATTACCAGAACGCCGTCCGGGACGTCATGAGCCATTGCCCAATCGCCCGCAAACTTGGCCACCGCTATGCCCGACGGGATGTATTCACTCAAGTCTGGAGCGCCCCGCAACACGTGGGGACCCAATTTAGTAGACATCGCAATCCTCCTTATTTTCCTGCGATTGTAAGAGGCCGAAAACAAAGGCAATATTCTATCTATTTAAGTACATTATACCACACTTCCATAGGCTTTGTCAATAGTTTCACGAAACAAAATGGCTGCATCTAGCCATCTCCTTGTTCTCTCGCAAAGTTTATGGTATAATGGTCGCAGTGAAACACTATACTGTTCTCACAAAGGAGAAGAAAAAATGCAAACCAGAAGAATAGCGGCGATGATAATGGTGGTTTTGGCCGTGCTGATCATGATCTTGGCCACAAGCTATGTCATAGCTGGCCCGCCAGTTGAGGAGGGCTCACTCGGCATGCAGGTCCCTGTGGGAAATGCTTTCACTTACCAGGGGCGTCTGACCGATGGCGGCAATCCTGCCAACGGCAGCTATGACTTCGAGTTCAGACTCTACGACGCTGCCGGTGGCGGCAGCCAGGTGGGCAACGACGCCAAAGACGATGTCACCGTGACCGACGGCCTGTTCACGGTGGAACTGGACTTTGGGAGCGACGTATTCAAGGGCGATGCTCGCTACTTGGAGATCGGTGTGCGGCCGGGCAGCAGTTCCGGCGGCTACACCACCCTCTTGCC
>CAZGKH010000015.1:0-2582 GCA_964525665.1 uncultured Anaerolineae bacterium
TGGAATTCCATTGCACCTGACTCTCCAGCCCACAACACTACACTGTCCGATTCCATCATGTGGTACTATCCGGCCAAGCACTTCTTCTGGCAGAGCGTCAGGAGGGGGCATTTTCCCAAATGGAATCCGTACATCTACTCCGGCCATCCCTTCAGCCCCTTGAGCGGAGGGCAATCGTCCGACCTGGGACAAGCACTCACCGAGTTCCCGGCCCTGTTTCTCCCTGTTGAAAGGGCTCTAGGCTATGTGGCCGCCCTGCGGCTCGTCCTGGCCGGCTTTTTCATGTACGCTTTCCTGCGCGACCTTCGGGCCAGCGTGTACGGTTCGCTGCTGGCCGCCATCGTCTTCATGTTCAACGCCAACACCATAGCCTGGCTGGAATTCCCGGCCCATCTGAGCATTCAACTGTGGATTCCCCTGGTGTTCTTGCTGTTCCACCGAGCCATGTCAAGAGAAAGCCTGGTCTACGTCGCACTGACGGCCGCCGTTCTGGGATTGATGCTTTTCAACTGGTATCTACTACTGGCCATATACACCCTCTCGGGGCTGGCCCTCTTCGCGCTGTGGATGATGTTGCGAAGCTATTTTCAGGAGTCAGGTCGGGATCTGCGACGGTTGGTTCGGCAGTTTGCTATAGCCGTCGGTAGTGTGGGAGCGGGGATTGCGATGGCGGCGGTGAAGATCATCTCCTATCGCCTCTTGCTTGATGTCAGTATCAGAGGAGCACAGAGCGCGCTACGGGCTTTGCGCAGTGTCCCTCTCACCCTTGAAACTATGCGGGATCTGGCTGCTCGCTCAGTTACTTTCTTGATGCCAGCTTTCTATGGGAACGGCGCCAGTTATCCCTACTGGGGCTACGACAACCCCGTCGAAGCCGCTCAGTATCTTGGCATCATAACCATTTTCCTGGTGGTCGTAACCCTCACAATGGGGCGCAAGAACCGTTACGCTCTCTTCTTCGCGGGCACTGGCATCTTGTTCTTGCTCATTCTATGGCGGATACCGCCCTTTGTCAATCTTTATGGCTACATTCCCGTCGTGCACTTCAGCCCCATCAATCGCATAATTACCTTCGTCCTTTTCGCCTTCGCCGTGGCCGCGGGTTTGGGACTCACTTACCTGGAGGGGGAGCTGGGTGAGGGAGAGAAGAAACGGGTCTACCTCGGCATGGGTTTAGCCGCCATCGCAGCCCTGGCAGTGGTCGGCTGGAACTGGCTGAGCCAAGCGGAGGCCATTTTCACGCGGCCCTACGAGGTGAGCAACTTGAGGTGGTTCCTGCTGATGCTATCCATCAGCCTGGGTGTGATCTCATTGCTTACTCGTGAAAGGTTCAATAAGAAGTTGCTGGCTCAGATCGCCGTGGCCATCCTCATTGCCGATCTGTTCGCTTTCGGCCTGGACTTCAATACCACCGTGGACGCCGAGTCGGTCTATCCCGTCACCGATGCCATTTCTTTCCTTCAGCGAGATGCGAGCACCTACAGGGTGTTTCCCCTCAGCGGCCACGACTACCTTTTCCTGCCCAACTCGTTGACGGTCTATGGCATACCTGAGGTGACGGGTTACGATAACCCCCTGTCGCAGCGGTACGCCGAGTTCTTCCAGGAAGTGATAGGCGATACGAAAGTCAGCCTGAACGGGGTGATCCTGAGCACTTCTCCCAACAGGCTCGACCTCCTCGGCATGCTCAACGTCAAGTACATCATCGGGCCTGCCTCTCCATCCTTTGAGGACATCGCCGGCCTGGAATTGGTCTACGACGGGGAGGTGAAGATATACAGGAACAGCCAATTCCTTCCGCGCGCCTTTGCGGTTCACGGTTCAAAAGTGGTGCAAGGAAAGGAACAGATTCTGGCCGCGCTGAAGGATCCGCGATTCGATCCCCGCGAGTACGTGATCCTGGAAGAGACTCTCCAGACCTCCGAGGTCTCACTAGACCTCGGAGGTCTCACCTCAGAAGTCACCATCCTTCGCACTGGCGTTGATGACATTGAGCTAACAGTGGAGATGGAGGACGAGGGGTTCGTCGTCCTCAGCAATCAGTATTATCCTGGCTGGCGAGCTTACGTGGATGGCAAGGAAGAGCCTGTCTATCGAGCTAATTACGTCTTGATGACCGTACCCCTCACCGAGGGTAGCCACACCGTCAGATTCTCGTACGAGCCTGCCATGCACCAGATCAACCTTCTCGTCCGCATGGTTGTCCCTCTTGGCCTAGTCGGGTTCTTGCTTTATCGGAGAGCATCTGCTCACCTAAGTGCTCGCAGTGGACCCTAGTCCGCTGCTCCGATGAATGACCAACGCTGAAAACTATAAAACTTATGCCTGACCGGGGCTACAACGACCGCTGAGGCCGCTGGACTAGGGTCCAGCGGGAGCAGGTGAGTAGTTCCAGAAATAGGATGTATTGTCATGACCTTTGGTTTCGCCCCCCGAGCCCTGGCACTGTTGATTCTATTCTTTCTGGCGGCCAAGCTGAAGGAACACGTAGAGAGCGGGGCCAGGCCATCGGTGCGGCTTGATGAAGGGGAAATCACCTCCCTTGCCATCGTCGTCCTCTCCCTCATGGCAGCTTCGGCGGC
>CAZGKH010000015.1:2682-14446 GCA_964525665.1 uncultured Anaerolineae bacterium
TACCCTTGAACTGACTCTCTACTGGCACGCCTTGACCGAGCTAGAGGAAGACTACACCGTCTTCGACCATTTGCTGGGCGAGAGCTACAACCCGGCCAATGAGGGTTTTCTTTGGGGACAGAAGGATAGCATGCCCCTTGATGGGACCTACCCCACCAGTCGCTGGCTAAGGAATGAGGTGGTGGTTGATAGATATGCTGTCGTCGTTCAGCCTGATGCGCCCATGGGAGTCTATCGGGTCGAGGTTGGCATGTATTTGCTGGAGACAGGGGAACGACTTCCCGTGCTGGACGACCAGGGCCAGCGTATGCCCGAGGATAGAGCATTGCTGGCAGAGACGATAGAGGTGATACCAGCGAAATGAGAACACTCCTCCAGACGTTAGACCTCCGAGGTCTCCAGCGTGCGGTTTTATCCGTCGAAACATCTCCGAGAGTCGCGGTTTTGCTGCCAGAAATCTGGTCTCTAGACCTCGGAGGTCTGATCACACGCATCTTCAAACAGCCTCTCAGTACCCTTGCTTGTGGCATCCTGCTTCTATTGGTCACCTTGTTGAGCGGCTGCGCCGAGATTCCCGACGTCGCTCAGAGCCGGCACAGCGAGCCAGCGGGGGAGATCCACGGGGCGCGCACAGTGGGACAGACCTTTGTCTCCCACGAAAACGATCTGAGCAGGATTGATGTGCTGTTGGCGACCTACGCCAGGAGAAACAGCCATCCCGTGACCTTCCGCCTGAAAGAGAGTCCAGACGACGCCGATGACATCGCTACGATTACGATCAACGCTGCCAGGGTGAAAGACAACGCCTTTCAGCAATTCAGGTTCGCTCCCATCCCCGATTCCAGAGGCAAATCCTATTTCTTCGTCATAGAGTCGGCAGAGTCGGTCCCAGGGAACGCCATCACCTTATGGCATGATCCCGATGATATTTATGATGAAGGGACGATGTATGCGGATGGCCAGGCAACGGGGGGAGACCTGGCCTTCAGAACGTACTATGGCCGAGGATTGGGCGACATCGTCAGTGGCGTCCGTGGTAGCATCGGCCGAGGTGTCTCGTTGTTCATTCTCGCAACATTGCTTCTCATCCTGCCTGGTAATGCCTTGCTTGTCCTGCTACCGCCTGGGGAAGAATTCGATCTCACTCAGCGGCTGATCCTTTCAGTAGGATTGAGTCTGGTCCTTTTCCCACTACTTCTCTTCGTCAGCAGCAAAGTAGGCTTCAGGCTGGATAGGGTGAGGGCGGCTGGCCTGTTGCTGCTTTGCGGTGGAATAAGCTGCTGGAGTCTGTACCGCACCGTTCGGCGAGGCCAAATCACATCGGTCAGAGACCTATGGCGAACGACCAAGCTCACGTTTCACGTTTCACGTTTCACTGGTCCGCCTCGGTCAGAGACCTTCGGCAACTCAAAGGCCCCCATCGCTTTGCTGGCCTTCGTTTTCGCGATCACCCTGGCCGTGCGTCTCCTCATGATCAGAGGGATGCCCTACCCGGCCTGGTCTGACTCCTACCATCACACCATTATCTCGAAAATGATCGCCGAGGGAGGGATGATCCCGCAGTCATATCGGCCTTACGCGCTAGTTGATGTCTTTACTTACCATTTTGGCTTTCACTCGACTGTGGCCTTTTTTCACTGGATCACCGGGATGAATTTGCCGGAGGCGGTGCTAGTGATAGGACAAATCCTCAACGCGCTGGCAACTCTCAGTATCTATCTCTTGACCCACTACCTGACCAAGAACCGCTGGGCCGCTCTGGCCAGCGCCCTGATCGCCGGTTTGATCTCCGTCATGCCAGCCTATTATGTGAACTGGGGACGCTATACGCAGTTGTGCGGCCAGGTTATCTTTCCAGTGGCCGCCGTACTGACCATCAAATGCCTTGGAGACGTTCGCCGAAGGTCTCTGACCGAGACGGCACAGGGCTCGGTCGGGAGACCTTCGCCCAACGTCGGGAGACCTTCACCCAACGTCGGGAGACCTTCACCCAACGTCGGGAGACCTTCGCCCAACGTCGGGAGACCTTCGCCCAACGTCGGGAGACCTTCGCCCAACAGAGACTTTCTCGAAACCGTCAAGCTAGACTACAAATGCCTTATCTTGACAACGCTTGCTGCCGCGGGCCTTTTTCTGACTCATTATCGCGTGCTGCTATTCTACGGTCTTTTCGTTGCAGTCTATGTGCTTTGCGAATCGTGGTTCGCCCGTCGAGAGCCTAGGAAAGTCCGTAGTCTGTGGTTGAGGTCGTTACTGCTGGCGTTTTTATCGTTCATCATCATCTCACCCTGGTTAAGGCTTATGTTGAGCGAATTTACCATCAAGGTCCAGCAAGCCCCAGCCCACGGTTTCCAACTGGATACTGATTACAACTTGATCTCCTGGGATATTATCACCTCCCTGGGCTTGCGTCCCGCCTTGCTGATCATGGCCGCACTGGGGGCGCTCTGGGGCTTTTGGCGTAGGGACAAGTGCGCCATTTTGGTTGCTCTGTGGACGGCCTCCCTTTTCATCCTGGCTAATCCCCATTTGTTGGGGTTGCCGGGCGCTGGTTTGGTGAACAACGGAACAGTCGTCATAGCCCTGTACATGCCAGGTTCGATTTTGGTTGGCTTCTTCTTATGTTATTCAGGCCAGACCCTCGTGTCGGCCCTGGAAGGACGGCCAGCCTTTGGCAAGCTCAAGAGGTGGTCTGGTTACGGTTTAGCAGCGGTGGTGATCCTGGTCTCCCTTTGGGGCGCTGGGAACACCTTACAACTCTTGACGCCTGAGACGTTTTTCGTAACCAAATCCGATCTGGCAGCCATGGACTGGATCCGCGCGAACATCCCCAAAGACTCTCGCTTTGCCATCAACACTCACTTTTGGTTGTCATACGCCGCCATCGGCACCGATGCTGGCTACTGGATACCGTTTTTGACGGGACGAGAGACCACCCTCCCCCCCATGCTCTATAGTGAGGGAAGTTACAGTTACGTAGATGAGGTAAATGCTCTGGCCAAGGCAACAACCGCGTTGTCGGAAAGTGATGATACGCTATCCACTCTAAGGGAAAACGGCGTGACCCATGTTTACATCGGACAGCGGGGCGGTGGCCTCAAGTCACAAAGGCTGTTGGCCTCTCCTAATTACGAGGCCATCTATCACCAGGACGGCGTGTGGGTGTTTGAGATAAGTAGATCCGAATGATGTGGAGGTGAATTTCCAATGAAGAGTATACCAATGACCAAAATCGTTTTGCATATTCTCTTGGTTGTCCTGTTCCTCTTTCTCCCCTGCCTTGCTCTCGCCGACGAGCCACAGCCGACGATAACTGGCCCAGCCCCCCCTTCATCCCCCCCAACCCTTCGACCTTGCTCAGGGCAGGCTTTGGGGGGGAAAGAGAGGGAGCGTGGCGTGATGGAGTTCAAGGCGGGTGAGATAATTGTCAAATTCAAGGAGGGGATTCCGCAGGCCAGTGTCCAATCTTTGCTTCTCACTGAGAAATTGGAGATCTTAGACGAGCTCGACCAACTCGGCTTCATGCTGCTTTCCGTGCCCAAGGGTCAGGAGCTAGAGAAGATAGAGAAGCTGAAGAGTAACCGCCAGGTAGAGTATGCCGAGCCAAATCACGTCATTCAGGTTGCACATACTATCGCGGCTGAACCCCATCACAATCTTCGCGCGATACCATTCCCCCCGGATGATCCGTATCTGCCTAACCAGTGGAGTCTCCCCACGATTGAGGCTTTCGCTGCTTGGGACATCACCACCGGCAGCGACAAAGTAGTTATAGCCTTCGTTGACTCAGGCGTTGATCTTGATCATCCTGAGTTCAGGGATAAGATATGGACAAATCCTGGAGAGACGGGTACGGATACGAATGGGAATGATAAGGCAACCAACGAGATAGACGACGACGGGAATGGCAAAATAGACGATGTGCATGGCTGGGATTGGGCCAATTGGGATAACGAACCTCAGGACGACTTCTGGTTTGGTACTTACATCAGCAGCATCGCGGCAGCGGAAACCAACAACCAGATACTCATCGCTGGTGTCTCCTGGGGAGCTGAGATCATGCCCATCAAAGTAATGGACAATCTGGGTAATACATTCGATTGGCACCTAGTGGCCGGAATCACCTATGCCGCTGATAATGGGGCAAAAATCATAAACCTAAGTTGGTCGCTTCGTAAAACCATCCCCCCCCAGCCACTACAGGTTGCAGTAAACTATGCTCACGACAAGGGTTCCCTCATCATTGCCGGGTCGGGCGACCCAAATCCCAATGATCCTATTCCCCCAGATGCATACCAGTATCCAGCAGCTCTTGATCACGTCGTTTCCGTTGCTGCCACTGACCGTGACGACGGGCACCCTGATTTCTCAACCTATAATGACAAGGTGGACGTCGCTGCCCCTGGAGTCAATGTCTGGGGTGTCTGCACCCCCTTTGGATACCCAGTCTGCTACGCCGACAGCACTCCTGCGGCTGCAGCCCATGTATCGGGACTGGCAGCACTGATTTGGTCGGTCAATCCTACCTTGACCAACGATGAGGTGGAGGGCATCATCGAGTCCACGGCCGTTGACCTGGGCGAGCCCGGCTGGGATGAATACTTCGGCTGGGGACGCATTGATGCCAACGCTGCTGTTAAGGCAACGCCCCACTACCTCGAAGTAGAAACCGCCGCGCCCCTTGACTTCCTCGTCTGTGACGATAGTGATCCCACGTCGCGGGAGATCACCAATCCCAACACAAGCTCCTCTACGTGGAGCGCCACGGCGATAGACGACTGGCTCTCCATCAGCGATCCTGAGGGCTACACGCCATCTTCAGTAACGGTTTCCATAGACAAAGGCGGCCTGTCAGGTCATGGTGTTTATACCGCGGCCATCACCGCTACCAGTACTATGACCAGTTGCGAGAGCTGCCTGCGAATGATCCCCGTAACGGCTGTATATACGCGGTGCTGGAGAAGCTACTTACCTTTGCTATTCAAGGAATCGTAGCTCATTCGGCTCTCTTTAGGAAAGGGGTTTTGAGATGGAAATGATCAGCATCATCATCCCGATGTACAACGAGGAAGAGGCCATCGGTGATGATTTGGACACGATTATCCAGACTATGAGCAGCCTCCCCTCTTTCCCCCCCAACCCTTCGACCTTGCTCAGGGCAGGCTTTGGGGGGGATGAAAGGGGGGGCAACATCCCCTGGGAGATTATCGTGGTGGACGATGGCTCCACCGACGCCAGCCCAGAGATCGTGCGGCAGCGGGAGGGAGTGAGGCTCATCCAGCATCCACATAACCGTGGCACAGGCGCGGCACGGACGACGGGCCTCCATCATGCCAAAGGCGATGTCATTGTGATGACTGACGGCGATGGGACTTACCCCAACCATGACATCCCCAGGCTCCTGGCCCTCATCGGCGAATACGACCTGGTCATCGGCGCCAGGAAGGCGGAGGCGGGCAGCCTCAGGTGGCTGCGCTCCCCAGCTAAGCTCTTCATCCGCCTTCTGGCGTCGTATCTGACGGGGGTGACGATCCCTGATGTAAACTCTGGCCTTCGTGTCTTCAAAAAAAGCATCGCCGAGAGATTCCTAGATATTCAGCCAACTACGCACTCCTGGGTGGGCACTCAGACCGTCGCTTTTCTGTCCGAGGGCTATGCGGTCAAGTTCGCCCCCATTGACTATTACAAAAGAAAGGGAAAATCCTCCTTCCACCCCATCGCCGATACGTACAACTATCTCTCCCTGGTAGTGCGAACCATCATGTACTTCAATCCCCTGAAGGTCTTCCTGCCCGTGGCCCTGGCCCTTATCGTGGTGGGAGCAATCAAGCTGGTGCGGGATGTTATTTACTACCGCGGCTTCTACGTCCCTGGAGTCACGCTGATGCTGATACTGACGGCCATCCAGGTGGGGGCGATAGGGCTGCTGGCGGATTTGATCGTCAAGAGGGCGCGATAGATGGATATTGGATATTTGGTATTGGGTATTGATGCGAGTCTGCTATTTTGGTACGTACCGGGCCAACTACTCACGTAATCAGATAATGATTGAGGGCCTACGACGCAATGGTGTGGAGGTCATCGAATGTCACGAGCGACTGTGGCGCGATCTCGAAGATCGGGTGAATCTGGCCAGCGGCGGCTGGCTGAGGCCGGGTTTCTGGTGGCGCGCGCTGCGGACCTATACTCGTTTGCTTCGGCGTTATCGGCGGGTAGGAGACTATGATGTACTGATTGTAGGCTATCCTGGGCAGTTCGATGTGTTTCTGGCCCGCTTGCTGACCCGACTGCGCCGCAAGCCGCTGGTTTGGGATGTCTTCATGTCCATCTATCTGATCGCCCTCGAACGAGAACTGACTGAGCGGAGCCGCGCGACTGTGAATCTGCTTCGCCGAGTGGAGCGGACAGCCTGCCGTTTGCCTGATCTGCTGATTCTCGACACCGCTGAGTATGTCGCCTGGTTCCAAACGACTCACAATACTTCATCGGAGTGGTTTCGCTTGGTACCAACTGGGGCCGACGATCGCATCTTTGGCCCGCTAGCCAACAAAGGCACTGACGACGAGCTGTTTCGCGTGGTCTACTATGGGACGTTTATCCCCAATCACGGAGTTGAATACATTGTGGAGGCTGCCCGACTGCTGGCAGATGACCGCGGCGTCCGCTTTGAGCTGATCGGAGAGGGGCCAGATAGGGACAAGGCCGTTGCTCTGGCGCGCCATTACGACCTATCCAACATGGAATTCTTGGGTTGGTTGGCCAAGGAAGAACTGGTGAAACGAGTCGCGAAGGCGGACATCTGCCTGGGAGTGTTCGGCACTACACCGCAATCCTTGATGACGGTCCAGAACAAAATCTACGAGGGGCTGGCCATGGCCAAGCCAGTGATCACAGGCGACGCACCCGCCGTTGGCCAGGCTTTGGTTCACAGAGAGCACCTTTACCTGTGTGAGCGTGCTAATCCCCAGGCTTTGGCGGATGCCGTGCGCATTCTCAAGGCCAATCCCGATCTGCGTCGGCGCCTGGCTCAAAAGGGCTACCGCCTCTACCAAGAGGAGTTCGACTTGCAGCACAATGGCGCGCGCTATGCCGCCCACCTGCGCGAATTGGTCGCGCGTTACCAATCACAGGAGAGAGCATGAGAATCACCTTTCTCCTCACTCAGAGCCTAGAGGACCCCTCAGGGCTGGGGCGCTACTTCCCCTTGACCAAAGAACTGGCCAGACTGGGCAATAATGAGGTGAGCATCTTGGCCCTGCATCCCGATCTCAGTAGCCTCTCCCAGCGACGGTTGCAGGTGAGTGGAGTCCGAGTGCATTACGTGGGTCAGATGCACGTGCAAAAGGTGGGCAGTCATAAGACCTATTTCAGCCCCCTCGGCCTGGTGAGGGTGGCTCTGGCTTCGAGCCTGCGGATGAGCGTCAGGAGCTTGTTGACCGAAACCGATGTCATACATTTGGCGAAGCCCCATCCCATCAACGGGGTGGCTGCTCTGGCTACAAAACTCTTGCGTGGAAAGCGCTTGTACTTAGACTGTGACGACTACGAGACAGACTCAAACCGCTTTTCTGGCAAGTGGCAGAGACCGGTGGTGGCTCTGTTTGAGGACAACCTGCCGCGTTTTGTCGCGGGGATAACGGTGAACACGCGATTCACGCAAGAGAGGAATATTGCCCTGGGCTTTCCTGAGGATAAAATCATCTACGTGCCCAACGGCGTGGATAGAGACCGCTTTGCGAATGTTGATCCTGAAAAGGTACAGGCCCTTCGCCGGGAATTGGGTCTGGAGGACAAGAAGGTGATCGCCTACGTGGGGAGCATGAGTCTGGCGAACCATCCCGTAGACCTGCTTCTGGAAGCTTTCGCCATCGTCAGCAGACAACGTAGCGATGCCGCTCTCGTACTGGCGGGCGGCGGACAGGACTACGATTTCCTGCGCAGACACGCTGAGGGGCTGGGACTTGGGGAGGTCGCCATCTTTGTGGGAAGGGTTAAGCCAGAAGAAGTGCCATATTACCTGGCCATGGCCGACGTGTCCACCGACCCCGTCCACGACGACTTGACGGCCCGCGCCAGATCCCCCCTGAAGATCTTCGAGAGCTTCGCCGTCGGGACGCCGGTGGTGACAGGCGACGTAGGTGATCGCCGAAACATCCTTGGCGCTCCCCCTCAGTCCCCCCCAACTTTGGGGAGGAAGTTCTGTGATGGCGAAGCAGGCATGCTGGTAGAAGCCGGCGATGCCCAAGCCCTGGCAGAGGGGATTCTGGCAATCCTGGAAGATAGTGAGTTAGCTTGTAGGAGGGAAGCAGCCTTGAAGTTGCGTGAGAGGTATTATTGGGATGTGCTGGTGCGAGATTTTGTGAAGGTATACGGTCTGCCGTGATGCGAATATAACTTGGCATTCTACATCTGCCGAAACACTACAACGGATTTGGAAAGAAACGGATTGAGGGCAAAAATCTGTTCCTTTCTCAATCCGATGTAGTGTTGTGTGGCGACCACCTCACGTAACCAGGCAGCCCTAACATAATTCAACAATGTCGAGATAGAATCTACTTGAGGAGGCAAAGTGATGAGGAGCAAAAGCACCCATTTCATCGTTGTATTTCTGATCTGTGTCGCGCTCGTCATGGGCGGATGTAAGGAGTCTGCCCCACGATTGGTGGTGACGGTCAAGCCGCACAGCACGGTAGCACCAACCGCCACAATTGAGCCGACGGTTGAGCCAACCGTTGAGCCGACAAAGCCCCCCGGCCCCACGCTGTTGAATCCCACGAACGTAGCCGTCGGCCCGAGAAAGCAGGACCCCATGAGCATGGTGACCGACGCCGAGGGCAACTTGCACGTAGCCTGGTACGTCGAACCGCTGGCAGACTCACTAGTGCTCTATCAGAAATGGGATGGGGAATCATGGGCCGACTCGGTGGAGATAGGCGCAGGCCGATCACCCATCATCGCCGCTAGTGACGACAATGTCTACGTGCTGGGAAATTCTGCCAGCAGCGTGCAGGAGCTTGTCTACAGTAACTCGAAAGATGGGGGCGATTCGTGGTCGGACCTGGAGGTCATCTCCATTGCCGATGTATCGCCTGAAAATGCTGAGCACGCTATTCTGATTGACAGCGCAGGTCACCTCCACCTGGCCTGGTCTCAGTTCAATGGGCCGGGCCACAGTGATCTGTTCTACAGCCATTGGGATGGTGACTCGTGGCTGGAGCCCATTCTTATCTCCGACGGCGACAAATACGCCAACCGGCCCAGCCTGGCCACTACCGAAGCGGGGGGTATACATTTCGTGTGGTTGAGCAACGCTGGGGGGCGGAATGCCATCTATCACCGTTACTGGGATGGCGCAACCTGGTCAACTGCCACTCGCGTCAGCGAGAGTAGTCGGAAAGTGGAGCATTATACTTTGGGCATTGACAAAGAGGGCCATCTCCACCTGGCCTGGTATGAGTTTCATGGGCCTGCCAACAGCGAGGTCTATCACAGTTGGTGGAACGAAGGTGTCTGGGCCAGGCCCGTCAACGTTTCGTCAGACGAGGACCCGTCTGAAGGGCCACTCTTTTTGATCAATGAGACCGTGCATCTCGTCTGGTTGCAGCCGGCGGGGCAAGAGGGTACCATCAAGCACAGCCAATGGGACGGTAGTGGCTGGTCCGAGCCAGAAAGCATCATTCCTCCGGACTTCATTGTGAACATTGTTGATGCCGTTATTGCCCATGAAGAAGACATTTACCTCTTGTGGAGAGCCGCAAGAGAAACCCGGGACGTACAGATCTATCGTTATGGCCGATGGGATGGAACCTCACCAGTCACTCCGCAAAACCTTGGTGGCATTGGCCAATGGGCCCTTATGGGCCTGGCTAGGGACACCAGCGGCAACGCTTACTCGGTAGGATTGAATGTCGGGTTCAATCGGCCTGAGATGTCCCGCCTCCAGGAGTGATGCAACACCATGAAGCCCAGACAGGTTGATCTCGCTACAGACTCAAGGTTGGGCGAAGGTCTCCTGACCGAGCCCCTTTCACCTCGGTCAGAGACCTTCGGCGAACCAAAGGTTGATCTCGCTACAGACTCTCCGCTTATCTACATTGTGATAGTGAACTGGAATCGCGCCGACGATACGATGGAGTGTCTGAAAACCCTTGAAGGCTCGGACTACTCAAACCATCGCCCTCTGATAATAGATAATGGCTCTACCGACGGTTCGCCCAATGCAATCCGGGCATCCTTTCCTGCAGTGGAGGTGATCACCAATGAAGACAACTTGGGATTTGCGCGGGCCAGCAACATGGGCATTGAGCATGCTTTGCAGCAGGGCGCTGACTATGTCCTCTTGCTGAACAATGATACCCTGGTGGATGAGCGGTTGCTGACCGTGTTAGTGGGCGTTGGAGAATCGGACCCTCAGATCGGGATGCTGGTGCCAAAGATCTATTACCACGGTGGAGAAGATCGGCTTTGGTCGGCCGGGGCTCGCTGGCGCCGTTTTCCGCCCCGGGTGACCATCATCGGTTACGGCCAAGAGGACGGGCCGGCTTATGGCGTCCAGCGGGAAGTGGACTACGCTACCGGCTGCGCCATGCTGGTCAAGCGGGAGGTTTTCGAACAGGTAGGTATGTTCAATCCGGCCTTTTTCATGTATCATGAGGACTATGACTTCTCGGCCCGAGTTCGGCGCGGCGGCTACCGCATCGTCTACGTGCCCCTGGCAGTGCTGTGGCACAAGGTGTCGGCCAGCACTGGCGAGGAGTCGCCTCTCAAGTGGTACTATCTGGGAAAATACATCGTGCCCCTATATCTCAAGCATTTCAGGCCGCCTCGGCTGTCGCTGGCCCTCTTCGTTCTCTGGGTGCTGGCCCGTGAGACGGCGAAGGGAAACGCTCGATATCTGGGCTCGTACCTCCGGGGGCTGCGCGACGGCTGGCGAGAGTTCGCCGCCAAAAGCCTCCCTCCCAACTTGGAGGGGACCGGGGGGGGGCAGTGAGGATCAAGTTACAGGAGAAGCTGATTCTCCTTCTGAACAGGCTGTTCCATCGGCCTTATGGCCCCTTCGGCGAGCTGACGGCAGCTAAATCCGGAGCTGGGGCGTACTTCCAATGGGAGTTCGATCAGGCAGAGCGTTCCTACTCCGAATTTCAACCCCACATCGGCCTGAAGGGCAAGAACGTGCTGGATGTCGGCTGCGGTCTGGGAGGCAAAACCCTGTTCCATCTCCAGAAGGGAGCGCGAAGCGTGATCGGCCTGGACATCAGCCAGACCAACGCTCAAGTCGCCCATGCCCGTATTGCCAAACGCGAGTCAGACAGCAGTCAGCACCCGTGGCTGGTCGTGGCCGATGCGGCGGCGATGCCTTTTGCAGACAATAGCTTAGATTTAGCGATCTCGACTTACACCTTCGAGCACTTGGCTGACCCAGCAAGAGTGCTGGAAGAGATTGAAAGAGTTATCAAACCCGGGGGCGAGGTCTTCATCAGCTTCCCTCCCTACTTCAGTCCCTGGGGGGCTCATTTGACAGATTGGATCCGTTTTCCCTGGTGTCAGGTGCTGTTCTCGAGTAAGGCCCTTCTCAATGTGGCCAGAGCTATCGAAGAGACCGAGCACATCCATGCCAGCCTCCCAGACTTTGCCAGAATTGATCTAGTGGGGGCGGTCGAGCTGCCCCACGTGAACAGGCTCACCATGAGCGGCTTTGAGCGGATCCTCGAGGCCAGCTCCCTAGAGATATTGAGCAAGACGCATCGTCCAGTTGGAGCGCAGA
>CAZGKH010000015.1:14546-20208 GCA_964525665.1 uncultured Anaerolineae bacterium
GAGGCCAGCTCCCTAGAGATATTGAGCAAGACGCATCGTCCAGTTGGAGCGCAGACAGCCAGAATGTTGCGCCCTGTCCTGTCCCTGGCTACCAAGATACCTCTCCTACGCGAGGCGTTCACCAGCGTCGTCGTGTTAGTCGGTCGAAAGCCGGTCTGATGGAAAAGGTTGCCTGCAACGTGTGCGAATCTCATAGCTACACTGTCCTGTACGAAGGCCCTGATAGACTGCACGGATTGGGCGGACCCTTCAGGTTAGTGAAGTGTCAGCAGTGCGGATTGATCTATCTCAACCCCAGGCCGACCAGGGGTGAAATGGGGCAGTATTATCCGCCCGATTATGAACCGCACGATGAGGGCCTCGGACAGACAAAGAGCTACCTCGCCGATCTGGACTATCGCTATGGCATTGCCAAGCGATGCCGGATGATCACAAAACGGAAAGCGCCAGGACGCATCCTAGATGTGGGTTGCAGCACCGGGCATTTCCTGAACGGGATGAGGCTGCGCGGCTGGCAAACCTTTGGGATAGAGACTAGTGAGGGAGCAGCATCCCATGCCCAAGAACGGTTCGGCCTAGAAGTCCACGTCGGTGAATTAGAGGAAGCTGAGTTCCCCGCGGCTCACTTCGATGCCGTCACCCTCTGGCACGTCCTGGAACACCTCCATGACCCGCTTGCCGCGCTGAGGGAGATCAACCGATTGCTTAGGGACGATGGCCTTCTGGTTTTTGCCATCCCCAATTGGGAGAGCGTTGACGCCCGGCTTTTCGGCAGGTTCTGGGCCGGGCTGGACATGCCTCGTCATCTCTACGTTTTCCCTCGGCCGGTTCTGGAGAAGCTCTTAGCTAAGGCCGGCTTCAAGATAGTGGAGTCTGGTTGCTTCTTCGGCAGCCATCGTGCATTTGTTCTGAGCCTGCAATTCTTCCTGGAGGAGAGGATACCTCACAAGGCCCTTAGGCGATTACTGCTACGACTCTCGTACACTAAGCTGGTCCGGCTTGTTGCTTTCCCCTACTTTTATATCGTGGACAAGCTCAGAAGAGGGCCCGTCATTACCATGACCTGCATCAAGAAGAACACGGATTGGTAGGATTAGCGGATCAGGCGACTTGCACCAGGAAGAACACGGATTGGCAGGATTAGCGGATCAGGGGACTTGCACCAAGAAGAGCACGGTTGGCAGGATTGGCGGATCAGGCGACTTGGACCGAGGAAAAATCCGTAAATCCTGCACATCTGTGTTTTGAAATACACACCCAGATGCCTTGGGTGAGGATCGAGTATTGGAGAATACAGCAGCCAGAAAAGCACTCAGGAGAGCGAGCCAAAATAGGGGCCTCAGGACCATCGCCGCGCTTATCGTCGCCGGAGCCTCTTTCGTTTTCCTGGGCTTTGGTCTTTATAGCAACTGGCAGGAACTTGCTCAGCACGAGTGGAACATTGACTACCGTTACTTATTGGCCTCCTCTGCCATTTACCCTGTTTCTTTTCTCTTGATAGCCAGCGTTTGGAGCCAGGTTATCAGCCGCTTGGGCGGGTTTTCGAATTACTTCAGAAATCTTCAGATCTATTGCTACTCTGGCCTTGCCAAGTACATACCCGGTACTTTTTGGTATGTCCTGGGAAGGGCTTACTTTTACGAGAAGGAAGGGGTCGCCAAGTCGCTTACCGCCCTGGGAAGCCTGTGGGAGTTGGCCCTGGCTGCCTTCTCGGGGCTGGCGGTCTATTTGTCCCTGATGATGTACTCTGGTCAGGCGTATACAGGCCCCCTCAATTACCTGCTGCTGCTTCTCGTTCCCCTGGGATTCGTCGTTCTGTGGCCTTCGGGGTTCAGCGCCGCCCTCGAGCACTTCTTCAAGAGCCGGGCTGAGAATATCAGTCTAATTCGGTCTCGAGACTCTTCGGTTTGGATAACCCTTTATGCCCTTGCCTGGCTACTCGGTGGCCTAGCCTTTTACTTGCAGGTGAACATGGTCTTCCCCTTGCCCTTGGCCCACCTGCCTGCAATAGCCAGCTTCCTGGTGATCTCTGGAGTGATCAGCCAGCTAGCGTTTTTCATCCCCGCTGGCTTGGGCATTCGGGAGGTCTCCCTTTCAGTTTTGCTAAGCGCTTACGTGCCCTTTGGCATGGCGGTGGTCATTGCTCTGATTTTCAGGCTTTGGATGACCGTGAGTGAGGTTTTCTGGACCTTGGTCACTCTCCTTGCCTGTCGTACTGCAAAGATCCTACGTGAAACGTGATTCGTGAACAGGCCGTTCTCACGCATCACGTGAATAGTAAATGTAAGTGTTCAGGTGTCATTGCGAGGCACGGTTTTTTGTGCCGAAGCAATCCCCATCGCCGATTCGGAGATCGCTTCGAAGCGATTGCTCCCAACGACGATGGGGATTGCTTCGCAAAAACGGCTCGCAATGACACTGGGCTGAACGGTTGCTAGTAAATAACCTGAAAGTACTATTGACAATCGGCCATTTGTATGTTAAACTATAGATAGTTACAAAATACCTTCTTAGGAGGAAGACTATGAAAAGCAGATTACTGAAGTTGGCTATGGTTGTCGTCCTGATGATGACGGCCATGGTCCCGGCGGTGGTCTCCGGGGATGGGTCGGATCCCTGGGTGGCTGGTATCCAGGTCGCCAACTTGGACTCCCAGTCAGCTACGATCACCATCGAGTTCTACAACACAAGCGGCACTCTGGTGTACACCTACGTTGATCCCTCACCTATTGCCGCGGGGGATGCGAGGACATACTACGTCCCCACCATCTTGCCCGATAGTGCTGCGACCTCATTCAGAGGCTCGGCGGTGGTAAGCTCCGAGCGCAATATCGCGGCCATCGTCAACGAGAACGCCGGCTCCGGCGCGGGCTACGACCAGCCCCCCGGCATTCTCAGAGGCAGCTACACGGGCATCAGAGCAGCCGAGACAGCCACAACTCTGTACATGCCTTTTGCAGGGAAGGCCTACTATGGATTCAACAGCCAACTGGTTGTGCAGAACGCTGGAGCAGCGGCAGACATCACCTTCGAGTTCTTTAACGTCTCTGGCACATCAATTGCCACCTACGTGGCTTCCAGTGTGGCGGCCAATGCATCGGCCATCGTCGAGCTGGATACGCTGACTCCCACCACGGGCAGCATTCCCAGTGGGTTTGGCGGCTCGGTAAAGGTCACGTCTGCCTCAAATCTGGCAGGGATGGCCAACAATATGACCTCTGGGGTGCTCCAGACCTACAATGCCTTCTCCACCAGCGATGGAGGTAGCACGCTGTATGCGCCGGCCCTGTTCAATGACTACTACGGCTATGTAAGCTCCATCCAGGTGCAGAACATTGGCTCGGTGTCCACCGACATCACCGTCACCTACAGCGATGGCATCGTGAAGACGGCGACCGCCGTGGGATCCAATCAGGCTGCTTTGTTCTATCAGCCGAGCGAGGGCCATGCTTCGGGCTGGGCCGGGTCCGCCACTGTTGCGAGCAGTGCATCGGATGTAGTGGCTGTAGTCGCCCAGAAATCGTCCGTCAAGGCCTCCAACTACAACGCTGCTTCTGGCGGGACGGCACAGATTGTAGCGCCGGCTCTGTTCAAGTCCTTCTACGGATACGACACCGCGCTCACGGTTATGAACGTTGGTTCAGTGGCAACAGACGTATCGGTAAGCTACTCCGATGGTTTGTCGGCCTCAGCCACGAACGTGCAGCCAGGTGACTCTGCTCAGTTCTTCCAGTTCCTGGAAGGGCACGCCAGCGGCTGGAGCGGGTCAGCCACCGTCACCAGCAGCGCTGCGCCTGTCATGGGCATTGTTAACGAGGAGAACATCGCCAAGACCGACGGCGACTGGCAGTACAGCTACAACTGCCTGGCCCCGTAGCAACAATCCTCATTGCTCTGATAGACTAAAAAAGCCCCTGAACCTAACAAGGCTCAGGGACTTTTTCTGTTGGGCGCTGCTTTTTTACCGAAACACTACATCGGATTCGGAAAACAGCGGATTAGAAACCTGAATCCGTTCCTTTCTAAATCCGATGTAGTGTCGTATGGCAGCTCACCGCGATTCGAGCATGGGCAAGATAACAGTGAAGATGGCCGTGTACCTTCGGTTAGTGTCCATGTAGTCCCCATTCCAGCCACCGACAGCGTATATCTCGGTATCCACCATAGCCAGGCCTAAGCTCCTCCACTGCCCGCTCACAGGAACCTCAAAGGTCTCCCATTCGTCGGTGCGTACATTGTACGTGACGCCGTCCGCTACATCTTTCTCCCAACCGCCGCCGATGACGTGGATGATATTGGCGGCCACGGCGACGCCGCACCCAGCCCTCCCAGCCGGCATGGGCGACCTCACTGTCCAAGGCTCCCCCTGTCCATCGTCCTGGCTGGGAACGTATTCCTCATTGGTGTCGAGATCGTCTTGGCCGTTATATCCCCCTATTACGTAGATCTTTCCATCGGCTACGGCGGCGCCAGCAAATCCCCGCGCAGTGGGCATAGGGGTCTTGGCTGTCCAAGCGTCTTGAGCTGGATCGTATTCGTAAACAGAATCCAGATAAGCGGAACCATCCCAGCCACCAAAGAGATACAGCTTTCCCTCCAGTGCAGTCAGGGCATAGGCACTCAAGGCCACCGGCAAAGGGGACTTGCCATCCCAGGTCCCGCTTTCTGGGTTGTAGACTTCTACGATGGCAGTTGGGTTTCCCGAGGGAGTGCGCCCACCGGGCACGTAAATCTCGCCCCCGATGAGGGCGGCGACTACATCGGCGACGGCGGTGGGCTTGTCGGCCAGAGGGGTCCAGTCATCGGCCTCGGGATCGTATCGCTCGACAGCCCCAGTGACACCATCGGCAGACTCCCCTCCGATGGCATAAACGTGGCCCTCATGGGCGATGGTGGCCAGTCCCTGTCGGGGGACGGGCAGGCGAGCTCGATCCTTCCAGCGCTGCACCGTGGGTGAGGCCGCTTCACGGGTGAGCAGAGCTGAATTGCTGGAGGGGCGAATTACCGCCTGAGAAATCACCGCGATCACCAACATGATCACTGCTACTATCGCTATCCCAAGCTGCCAGGTAAGTCGAGGTCTTGGCGGTTGCGCTTCTGCTTCCTCTTCAGGTTCAGGAAGCTGAACGCCCTCGATCCAGCCTGCCTTGATAGCGCAAAGGGTGGCCTCGGTACGCGATTGCACACCCAGCTTAGTGAAGATATTTCGCAGATGAACCTTTACCGTGTTGACGCTGATGAACAGCTCCTGGGCGATCTGTTGGTTGCTGGCCCCGGTAGCCAACAGTCGCAGGACTTCAAGTTCGCGTTCGGTAAGGCTCTCAGGCTCGTTAGCCACTGTAATCCAATCCCCAAATCTGCCGCTTGGGGACACAGATGCACACAGATTGACGCAGATAAAAAACCAAAAAAAGAAATCTGTGTCCGTCTGTGTTAATCTGTGTCCTGCAGACCTTGAAGGTATCTTGGTTCACCGGACCCTACAACTCCCTTAGCAACCCCGTCATCTGGTTGAACTGCTCGATCAGGGCATCAATCTCTTCCGTCTGTCGGTGGACGCTGGTCCAGTATTCCGGCTCGTACCACTGGGCCTGGATCTCCTCGTAAGTCTTGCCCTGCTGCTCGACCCAGGTGAAGTATTTCAGGTTGTGGATGCGCCGGC
>CAZGKH010000016.1:0-19999 GCA_964525665.1 uncultured Anaerolineae bacterium
CTTGCGGAAGACGATGTTGACCGCCCCCTCCGGCCCCATCACCGCAATCTCTGCCGTGGGCCAGGCGTAGGAGATGTCCCCCCGGATGTGCTTGGAGCTCATCACGTCGTAGGCCCCGCCGTAGGCTTTGCGGGTAATGATGGTGATCTTGGGGACAGTGGCCTCGCAGTAGGCGTAGAGCAGTTTGGCCCCATTGAGGATGATCCCGCCGTGCTCCTGCTCCACCCCCGGCAGAAAGCCCGGCACGTCCACGAAGGTGACCAGAGGAATGTTGAAAGCATCGCAGAAGCGGATGAAGCGGGCGCCCTTTCTGGAGGCGTCAATGTCCAGCACCCCGGCCAGGATCATCGGCTGCTGGGCGATGATGCCAACGCTGAAACCGCCCAGGCGGGCGAATCCCACGATGATGTTCTGCGCCCAGTGCTCGTGCACCTCCAGAAACACTCCGTCGTCCACCACGTGGCGGATGACGTCTTTCATGTCGTAGGCTCTAGCCGGGCTGTCGGGGATGATGGTCTTCAGCTCCTCGTCCATCCGCTCCTCTGGGTCGGCGGTGGAGACGAAGGGTGGGTCCTCCAGGTTGTTCTGGGGGATGAAACTGAGCAGTTGGCGGACGAGGGCCAGGCAGTGCTCCTCGTTGTCGGCGGCGAAGTGAGCCACGCCGCTCTTGGAGGCATGAGCCATGGCCCCGCCCAGTTCCTCGAAGGTCACTTCCTCGCGGGTGACCTCCCTGACGACCTGCGGGCCGGTGATGAACATATGGCTGGTGTCTTTGGTCATCAGGATGAAGTCGGTCATAGCCGGGGAGTAGACAGCGCCGCCAGCGCAGGGACCCATGATAGCGGAGATCTGGGGGATGACGCCGGAGGCCAGGACATTGCGCAGGAAGATGTAGGCGTAGCCGGCCAGGGAAACGACTCCCTCCTGGATGCGAGCGCCGCCGGAGTCGTTGAGGCCGATGACGGGCGTGCCGCTCTTCATGGCCAGGTCCATGACTTTGCACACCTTCTCGGCGTGCACCTCGGAGAGGCTGCCGCCGAAGACGGTGAAGTCCTGGGAGAAGACGTAGACCCGGCGGCCGTTGATGGCGCCCCAACCGGTGACAACGCTATCCCCTGGATATTTCCTATCCTCCATGCCGAAGCCGACGGCGCGGTGCACGACGAACATATCCAGCTCGCGGAAGGAACCGGGATCGAGCAGCTTCTCCACCCGCTCGCGAGCGGTCATCTTGCCGCGAGCGTGCTGGCGGTCAATGCGCTCCTGTCCACCGCCCAGACGGGCCTGCTCCCGCATCTGCTGCAGTTGCTCCACTTTGTCCTCAATGCCCATTTGATGCCTCCCAAAAAGATAGTGCTAATACCCCTGCCTAACGCCCTTTCAAACCCAAGAGCCGCAGCCATCGCTGCCAACCAGCCCTCCACTGGAAGGCCCGCGCCCGGATCGTGCCCACGATGCCAAAGGGCAGGAAGATCACGATCAACATGAAGATGATGCCGTAGATCAGCGTCCACGTGGGGCCAAACCATCTCTCGAGCCAGTAGCCGAGCAGTTGAACGATGGTGGCGCCGATGATCGGCCCAATGAGCGTCCCCACTCCACCAATGATGGTCATGGCCAGCGCGTCAATGGTCTTGAAGGTGCCCAGGATGGCCGGTGTTACGCTCACGTTGTAGAGCGCGGAGAGAGCGCCCGCCAATGCTGCAAATACCCCCGCAGCCACAAAGGCGATCAGCTTGTACCAGATGGTGTTGTAGCCGATCATTGTCGCTCGGTTTTCGTTATCGCGGGTGGCGATCATCACCCGTCCGGTAGGGGAATTGACCAACCGCCTGGCGGCGAGGAAAACCACCACGAAGAAGATTAGAGCCAGGAAATAGAAGCGAGTGCGGTGGTCGGTAGCGCTGAGGTAGGCCGGCACCGGGAAGCCGTGCAAACCGTCGTCCGCGCCGGTGTATTGGCGAAAGTCGCCAGCCTCGGCGAGGATGAAGAACATCTCAGCAAAGGCCAGGGTGACCATCGCTAGATACACGCCCTTGACGCGGAGGGAGAGCATCCCGAAGATCAGACTTTGCAGAAGAGCAACGATCACCACCGCCAGCAGCGACCAGCCGAAGGGCCAGTCAAAGTTTCTGCCAATCAGGATGGCTATCGCATAGCCGCCGGTGCCAAAGAACATGGCGTGGCCAAATGAAAGGATGCCGGTGTAGCCCAGCAGGATGTCGTAACTCATAGCAAAGATGCCCAGGATGAACATCTGGATGAGCATCCCCTGCCAGAACTTGGCGTAGCCGCTCTCGGCCCTTTGCATGAGGGCAGCGAAGAAGCCTGCCCCCTCCTGGACTGCCTCCGGCTCACCGATGATCAGTCCGGCGACAAAAGGAAAGAGAACCAAGATCGCCAGCACCAGCAAGTAAGGCCACCATTGAGCAAGCGAGAAGCGGTTGGGTGATGAGACAGTTGCCATGCGATTACCCCTTTGACTTCCCCCGTTCGCCGAAGGTCTCCCGACCGAGGCGTCTAGAGCTCGGTCGGAGACCCTGTACTGTCCGCCCTGTACTGACCGTACAGGACAGTGTCCAGGACAAGTGCCTTCGCCCATCATAGAACGGGCTACTCCTTCTTGCCAAAGATGCCGGCCGGTCGCACGAGCAGGACGATGGCCATTATCAGCACGGTCGAAGCTTTGGCTATGGCAGGACTCCCTTTGATAGTCGCCTCTACGAAAGGCACGTTGATTCCCGCCGCTACGAAATGGTCCCCAAAGGCCCGAGCCAGGCCCAGCAGCAGCGTGCCGATGGCTGCTCCAGGATAGCTCCCCATTCCGCCGATGACGACGGCAATGAAAGCTTGCAACAGGAAAGCGCCGCCCATCGCCGGGTACACGCCCAGGAATGGGGCCGCAATCACCCCCCCCAGAGCCGCCAATCCAGAGCCGAGGGCGAAGACAAGGGTGAAAACCTGGCGCACGTTGATGCCCAGGGCCTGCACCATTTCGCTGTCTTGCACCCCCGCCCGGATGATCATGCCGATGCGGGAGCGCTGCAATAGCAGGCCCACGGCTACGAACACCAGCACCCCAATCGCAATGATGAACAGGCGATAGGTAGGGAAAGCTCTCCCCAACACATCAATGGATCTGCAGTGCTCTGAGAACCAGGCGAAGAGCGATTTGGAACGACAGGCTTCGGTGAAAAAAGAGGGTGGCGGCATGGGCGGGTTTCCCTCCTCGCCCCAGATGCCCTCGATCAGGTCAAGGAAGGCAATGGATAGACCGAGGGTCAGAACCAACTGGGTTACTGGGTTGCCATAAAAAGGACGGATCAGCACCATCTCAATCACCGTGCCCGCCAACGCCCCTGCCAGCGCCCCCACGAGCAGTGCCAACACGAAGCGCACGTCCACCGAAAGCCCCAACATGAATCGCTCTCCGACATCGCGGCTGATGAGAACCAGGCAGCCTGCCACCAGCAGTCCCACTGCAATGGCGATGATCTGCCACAGCGGACGCCGGGGGCCTTCTTCGTGGCGCTCTTTTGGCGCCAGCATGATCCCGAACGGCAGGCCGCCGACGAACAGCAGGGCTACGCGACGGATCATCACGCCAAGAGGTTCTTGTGCTTCAGCCGTGGGCACCGCGCCGCCGACGGCGGTTACGTTGAAAGCGTTGAGGGCGCGGATGGGGAAGCCCCGCAAGCTGAAGGCAATGACCCCCACCGCCGCGGCCAGCAGCACCCACCAGAGAGCCTGCCGTCCCCTTTTCGTGGGAACCTGGCGCCACAGGTACACGCCAAAGCGTTCTGCAATCACAGCCCCGGCCGTCAAGGCCAGGAAAAGGGGCAGGGTGTTGAAAAGTAGTCTCGGGTTGGCAAAGGTGGATAGTCCCACGTAGGCCCCCAACACGAATATTGCGCCGTGGGCAAAGTTCAACACGTCCATCAGGCCAAAGATGAGCGAGAGGCCGGAGGAGATCAGGAAATAGAGGGCCGCCAAAGTTACGCCCGAAAGCAAGATGGACATCCATACTTTGGGTTCCATACCCCGGGTCACGATCAGGATGACCATCAGAGCAATCACCAGGGTGATGAGGAGGGCTCGGCTTTTACGCAATGTCGCAATCAGTTCCATTGTCGGTTCCCTCTTGGATCTTGGGTATTGGATATTGAATCAATCTCCAACCTCCAATATCCTTTTACGTGGCACCCAGGTAACGGCGGATGGTCTCTTGATCACCCACCAGATCGGCCATCATGCCGCTCTTGATCGATTTGCCGGCCTCGATGATGGTATATCGGTCGGCCAGTTGGCTGGCCATGATGAAGTTCTGCTCGACTAGCAGGACGGTGGTGTGAGTGGAAAGCTCACGGACGGCCTCCATGACCTGTTCGATGAGGACCGGCGCCAGACCCTCGCTCGGCTCGTCAATCAGCAACAAACGATTATCGGGCACCAGGGCGCGAGCGATGGCCAACATCTGCTGCTGTCCGCCGGAGAGATTGCCGCCAGAAAGCCTGATGAGCCGCTTGAGGTCTGGGAAGATGCCAAAAATGAAACCGGCGCGTTGAGCCAGGTCGCCCTTTTTGCGTTCCGCGATCTTGAGATTCTCCTCCACGCTAAGGTCGCGGAAGATGGCTCGATGTTCGGGAACGTACCCAATGCCTTTGGTGGCGATTTGGTGGGGCGCCTGCCCCTGGATTTCTTGGCCGTTGAAGGCGACACTGCCTTCGCTCGGCGGCGTGAGACCCAGAATGGATTTGAGCGTGGTCGTCTTGCCAGCTCCGTTCCTCCCCAGCAACGCGGTGATACTTCCCTCAGGCACCTCGAGGGAGACGCCCTCCAAAATGTGGAACTGGCCGATGAAGGTGTGAATGGAATCAACCTCTAGCACATTCATACTCGCATCGCCTCCCCAAAGTCGCCATAGAACTCACCCAGGTAGGCCGATTGCACCACTTCATTGGCCGCAATATCAGCCGGTGTGCCCTCGGCCAAAACCTGGCCCTGATGCATCACCGTGATCCAGTCGGAGACGTTCATCACCAGGTCCATCTTGTGCTCCACCAGCATGATGGTTTTGTCTCCCCGGCTGCGGATCTGCTGAATGACCTCCATCAGGAGCGGGATCTCCTCCCTGGCCATGCCGGCCGTGGGTTCATCCAGGAGGAGCAACTCGGGGTCTGCGACCAGGAGGATAGCCAGCTCTAGCTTGCGTTGGCCGCCGTGCGGGAGCACGCGGGCCGGCAAATTGGCCTGGTCGGTCAGGCCAACCTGGGTCACGATCTGGCTAGCACGATCTTCGTAGCGAGCAAGACGCCGATAGTGCCGCCAGAACTTGAAGTTGTCCTGGCCAAGGGCCTGCGCTGCCAGTCGGACGTTCTCCAGCACGGTCAGGTTGGGAAAGACGTTGGTGATCTGAAACGAGCGGCCGATGCCCAGGTGCGCCGCACGATGCGCGGGAAGGCCGGTGATGTCGCGCCCCTTGAAGATCACTCGCCCGCTGGTCGGCTCCAGGTTGCCGCTGAGCAGGTTGAAAAACGTGGTTTTGCCAGCGCCGTTGGGACCTATGATCGAGTGCAGCGAGTGGGCTTTGACCTTGATGCTGACGTTAGCCACTGCGACAAGTCCGCCAAAATCCTTGCGCAGGTTGTGAGTTTCTAGAATGATTTTGTTTTCCGACACACACACTCCATGAAGATGGTATGGATGGGTAGAGGGAACGACGCTCCCTCTACCCATGCTAGATTATCGCCTATGGACAGCGGTCGGCGTACTCCCCCGCCAGTTGACACGGCGGAGCGGTTTCGTCTGGACCGTATTCCTTGACCAGCTCGACGAACTTCAAGTCTGGATCGGTCACGTTGTCCACTTGCACGAAGTATAGCGGCTGCAAGGCCACATGGTCGTAGGGCCGGATCACGACCTTGCCCTTGGGACCGTCGAACTCGAAGTTGTCCTCGTAAACCTCAATCAAAGCGTCAGCGCTGGCGTCGCCGTCAGTGGTTTCCACACCCTCGACGAGCATGATAGCGGCCATCATGCCGCCGGCAGCCCACAGGTCAGGCGGCGAGCCGTACTCCTCGATGTGACGCTCGACCAGCCAGTCGTTGATGGGGTTCTTGGGCAAGCTGTAATGGTAAACCTGGATGCCCACCGACCCAATGGCGTCAGCATAACCCGCAGCCAGGGTCTGGTTGTCGCCCACTCCCGTCCCGATCACCATCTCGTCGAACACGCCCAACTGTCCCATCTGCTGGAACAACGGCGCAAAGCCCGCCCCTGCCCAGGTCACGATCACCACGTCCGCCCCAGTCTCCAAAAGCTGGTTGATGTACGGAGTGAAGTCCGTGGTGTCCAGCGGCGCAAAGATCGTGCCGCAACCCTCCGCAGTGTCGTTGATCAGGAATTCGCCGCCCCCTGCCTTCACCACAGGATAGAAGGAGCAGGCCGAACCAATGCCGAAAGCATAGTCCGGCGCGATCTGCACGAAGGTCTTGCCCATGTCCAGCAAGCCCGTGCCCATCACCAGCGCGTCCTGATAGCTGGTCCGACTGGTGCGAAAGGTGTTCGGACTGAAGTTCTGCGCCGTGATCTGGGGAGCAGCCGCAGGCTCGGCGATGTAGATCACGTCGTTCTCCTCGACCACCGGCATCACCGCCAAGGCCACCCCAGAACTGATGTTGCCCACCAGGATCTCCGCACCCTCCGCCTCGATCAGCTCACGCGCCTGGGTAACACCCGTCTCGGGGTTGCTGCCGTTGTCCTTCTCGATGACCTTGATGGGCCGACCAGCCACTTCCATCGTGCCATCGGTGGCGTACTCCAGGCCCAGGTAAAAGCCCTGCGTCTGGCTCGGCCCGTAGATGGCTAAGACCCCCGACTTGTCCGTCATCAGACCAACTACAAGCGGCTCTTCTTCCTCGACTGGTACGGGAGTGTCAGTGGGTTTGACCTCGACCTTGGTAGGCGTCGGTTCAGCCGGCTTGGGTGTTGCCGTTGGCTCAGGCGGTTTCGGCGTCGCAGTTGGCGTTGCAGCCGGCCCGCAGGCGGCCAGCACCACCGCGCCAATCAGCAACACCAGAGTTAGTACACGAATAGTCTTCACTTCTTTCCTCCTTATTTTGAGATGTTTCATCTGGCAAGCGTCTCTGATAGAATCGTCACTCTAGGTGCGTTGACACCACCTCCTTCCGTAATAAGAACGTCATTACGCTTTACGCACTACTTTCACTCTCTACGTCGCTGACAAGGACCAGGGCATCTCCGCAGCAGACCACCTCCCCGACCGGGTTGGTGCAAAGGGTGCTCAGGTTCACCAACTGCTTCTCCGGTCGGATGAGGAACATACCGTGGGCCACCGTCTGGCCGAACTTGGTTTTAGCGGAGAATTCAGGGTCGATGTGGATCGGGTTGTCGTCCCCGCTCAGGGCAGCAAAGCGGTTGAAATCTGTTTGACTGAAAACTCGCTTAACGCTCTCTATCTGTCCAACCTGTAGTGGGACGGTCATTTATGCCTCTCGCACCCATTATAGTGCACAATGATTTCCAATGCAACTTTGCCCTTTTCCACTCTTCGATCAGCCGCAAGAACTCGCCGGGATCGAAGGCTCGCATGACGATAACCGTCTCGCCCGCATGGAAGGTCGGCCCCACATAGAGCCCCAAGCCGCCGATGTGGAAGGTGGGCAACACGTTCAGGTTAACGTCCCGCGAGGTCAGATCAATCCTGTTTGGCCAAGAAACCCAGGCTCAACGTGTTAAAGACTCCCGGCTGCTCCCAGCACACGGCGTGACCGGCGTGAGGCACGACGACGAACTCGGCATTGGGAATCTCGCGGGCGATGATCTCGGCGTATTTGCGTGGCTTGAGGATGTCCTCCTCACCGACGATCACCAAGGCAGGGACAGCGATTTTGTGCAACTCGGCAGTCACATCCAATTGGGCAAAGCTCAACAGCAGTTCCAAAAAGGCATCAAGATCCAGCGTCTTGTAGCGCTCCCGTGCCAAGTCCAGTGTTGCTTGGTTGGCTGCGATCCACGCTTCGGAGAAGTTGAGCGGACAGGTCACGTCAAAGAGCATATCTGGGTCTTTGGCCCGCGTGGCCGCGATCCAGCTTTCCATGAAGCCCTTGAGCAGCGGACCTATCTGGCTTACAGCCGATGACAGGATCAGACTGCGGGTTTTCTGCGGATACTTGAGGGCAAAGACCATGCTGATCTCCGCTCCGTAGGAGATGCCGCCGATGTGGGCCTGTTGGATGCCCAGGGCTTCCAGCAGCGCTGCCAGGTCGTCGGCGTGCAGCTCCATGGAGTAAGGCCCTGGCGGATGATCGGACTGCCACATGCCCCGGCAGTCGTAGAGCAACAGGCGGTAGTGCTGCGAGAGCACCGGCGTCTGGAAGGCCCAACTGGCGGTGCTCATGAGCACACCGTTGGACAGCACCAGTACGTCGGCGTCCTCCCGGCCGTGCAGTTCGTAGTAGATCTGGATGCCGTTGGCTTCGATCTTGGGCATGATTCCTCCTACTCACTGATAAACCGCTGGCGCAATTCCCGCTTCAGGATCTTCCCCGCCGCCGAAACGGGCAGCTCAGTCAGAAACTCGACGCTCTTGGGCACTTTGTAGCTGGCCAGGTGGCCTTGCATGAAGGCGATCAGTTCATCCTCGGTGGCCGTCGCGCCCGGCTTGATGACGACACACGCTTTGCCGATCTCGCCCCACCTTTCGTGGGGCAGGCCGATGACGGCGCATATATGGACGGCTGGATGTTTGTAAAGCACGGCCTCGATCTCGGTCGGATAGACGTTCTCGCCGCCGGAGATGAACATGTCCTTTTTGCGGTCCACGACGTAGAAGTACCACTCCTCGTCGTATTTTGCCAGGTCTCCGGTGTGGAACCAGCCCTTGTCGTCCACGGCCTCGGCGATGGCCTCCGGGTTGCCGAAGTAGCCAGAACAGTAGCTGGGCCCTTTGAGCACCAGTTCGCCAACCTGGTTGGGGCCAAGGAGGTTGTTGTCGTCATCCACGATGCGAGCGTCCACGAAGAAGTTGGGGCGGCCGATGCTGCCTGCCTTGCGGATGGCATCCTCCGGGGCCAGGGCGAAGATGCCCGGCCCGAACTCGGTCATACCAAAGCCCTGCTTGAAACGGACGCCTTTCTCGCGGGTGTACTGTTCCACTAGCGGAACCGGCAGGGGCGCGCCGCCGCTGGTGCAGAAACGCAGGCTGCTCAAGTCGGCTGTATCCCAGTTGGGGGCCTGGGTCATGATCTGGTACATGGTCGGCACGCCAGCGAAGATGGTCACCCGCTCTTGCTCGATCAGCTCCAGCACCTGGGACGGGTCGAACTGGCGCAGCAGGATCGTCGTCCCGCCGAAGATGACCTGGGGCAATGTGTAGACAAACAGCCCGCCAGTGTGGAACATGGGAAACACGTTGAGATAGATGTCGTTGTGGGTGACGTCGTGGATGACGGTGTTGAGGGTGTTCCAGGCGATCATGCGATGGCTGACCATAGCCCCTTTGGGCAGGCCAGTGGTGCCGCCAGTGAAGATGAGGGCGGCAGTATCCTCTTTGTCCAGCGATTCGCAGGTGACGGGGAGATTCGCAGATTCGGAAAGCGTAGATTCGTAGAGTCGGCTGCCGGGGATGCCGTCGCCTTCGATGTGGAGATAGTGGCGTATTGCGTATTGCGTGCTGCGTGTCGCGGCTTCTAGTTCGGCTACGTTGTCTTTGAAGTCGTCGGAGTAGAGCAACGCCTTCGGCGTGGTATTCTCGACGATGCCGGCCAGTTCGCGCCAGTGGAGCCGCCAGTTGAGAGCGGTGTGGATGGCGCCCAGCTTAGAGCAGGCGAAGAAGCAGTCCAGGTGCTCCACGCCATCGCGAGCCAGGATGGCCACGCGGTCGCGGTAGCCGATGCCGGCCTGGTCTTTGAGCCAGTTGGCCAGGCGGTTGACACGGTGGTTCCACTCACGATAGGTCAGCCGCAGTTCCGGGTCTTTGCCCGCGTCAATAATGGCCAATCTGCCGGGCGAGTAGATCTCGCGCCGCCCCAGATAATCGCCGATGTACATTGTGCATCCCCTTTCTTGCCAATTGGTTGCCTTTGGTGTATACTTTGCTCATCACCATGTCATGGGAAACTGAGGTGTGCAATGACCCAAGAAAAAGTTCTATTAGGTGAGACGTTGACGCTTCCCTTCCGCTGCCAGGAAACCCTTCACGCTGCCGATGGTGACGAGCTCACAGTGCTCTATCATGAGGATGGTATTCTCATCCTTAAGGACCTGGGCAACCTGCATGAGTCGCTAAGCGCTTTCTATGAGATGGTCTCTCCCTCTCGTGACGAGTACGAGGCTCGCATCGCTGAGATGGCCGCTGAATACGAAACTTGCGGTCTGGTCCAACTGGCCGCTGAGTACGAAGGGTCAGATGAGCCCATGTCCCCTGAACTAGAGGCTCTTTACCTGGAAGCTGAGCGAGAGATTTACGAATCCCACCTGCCTCCTCTCCGTGAGGGAACGATCGTCGAGTTGCCGCCGGAGTTCGTAGAGCAATTCAAGAGGGGATCTCATGAGTGATGCGCGTTATCTACCAGTCCATTCCTCTGGTGTCCATCAAGGCGACGTCTATCGCTTCCGCCCCGTCCCCTGGCTTTCTCCACCCGTGTGGGTGCTGGAATACATAGACTGGACAAACCGCCAGGCAACCATACGTTTGACCGACTTGAACGACGCTTTCCGTGACCGGTCGCGGGACAACCAGGAAAATGTCATCGCTGAAGCCAAACTGCGTTACGTGATCGTCCTGTACATCGCCACACCTCACGCTCGCTCCGCTTCGGTGACCCCAGTGTACTCGTTCGCCGACCATAGAAACCTAGCTTTTCTCCGATCCGTTCGTCGGGGGCAGTTGCCCGACAAGTTCTACCTTCCTGCGGACAGTGATCTTGGTCTCCATGAATCGTACGCAGATTTGAGACAGATACAGCCGATGCATACTGATTTCCTGACCGATGACGCGAAGGTTGGTCGCTTATCCCCCGCGTTCTGGCGTGCCATGCTCTCCAAGTACAGTCGCTGCTTGACTGGTCGCTAGACACCACCATATCCACCAAGCGACGGCTCTGCCGCCAAACCTCCCCTCACATTTCACCTTACCTTTCAGCTTGCCCTCCACCGCCACACTGTGGCCGCCATGGCCAGGCCGCCGCCGCTGGCGCAGAACACTACGTTGTCCCCCGGCTTCGGCCCCACGCCTCGCTCTAAGGCATCGTCCAGCGCTGCCGGGATGCAGGCCGAACCCAGGTAGCCCCACTTGTCCATGATCCAGTGAGTTTTGCTCATCGGCTGACCCAGCTTCTCCATGACGTACTCAATGGTGCGCAGGTTGAGCTGGGTGAACACGAAGAAGTCCACATCGTCCAACGTCAACCCCGCTTTCGCCAGCGTGTCTTTGACCAGTGGCGGCCAGTTGTCGCTGTTGAAAGTGGATGGGAACTTGCGCACGAACTGGACGCACGGCTTGCCCAATTCGGTCACCACCTCTGGCGTGGCAGGGCGGTAGGTGCCGCCGGTGTAGATGCCCAGCGCGTCGTGGTACTCCCCGGCGGCGATCAGCTTGCCGCTGAGATAGCCCGGCGCGTCCCCTGCCCCGACGACGGCCACGCCCGCCCCGTCGGCGAAGAGAGTGCAGGTGTACTTGTCCGTCCAGTCAACGAACTTGGTCATGCCGTAGCCGCCGGCGACCAGGATGTAGCGGTAATCAGGGTCGGTGGCGATGTAGCGGGCGGCCAGGTCCAGGGCGGTGACCCAGGCGGCGCAGGCACAGTTGATGTCGAACGTGCCGGCGTTGACCGCGCCCAGCCTGGCCTGCACCACCGAAGCTGTGGCCGGGCTGAGGTAGTCGGGCGTGTCGGTGGCGACCAGAATGAGATCCAAGTCAGTGGCCGTGATGCTGGCCCTCTCCAGCGCCTGATGGGCAGCCGCCACGATCATGTCAGACGTGGTCTCGTCGTCGGCCATCACGTGGCGCTCGCGGATGCCGACGTTATCCACCAGCCAGTCGCCGACGTTTTCGCCCAGCAGCTCGTTCAGATCGTCGTTGGTGATCACTTTTACCGGGATGTATCGCCCGGTGCTGATGATCTGTGCGTATCGGGTCATGGTTTGTCCCTTTCTACCTGAACGCGAAGAGCGCTCCCTGGGTTATGGGCGTGGAATAGGCGATTTGTTCCAAGGTCAACAACAAGCCATCAACTTGACTGGCGGTTGCTCGATATTCCCTGGCGTGTTCTTCTGACCAGAAGAAGACGGAGTTCCGTCAGTAGGCGTCAATGATGTTCGGCTCAGTGAAGGCGGCCCAATTGACGTGTGGGCAAAAAACCAGCGGCTCCACCCCCTCATCAGCCACACGATATTTCAACTCGCTGTCCAGCTCGATGCGCATCGGGCGCCCACAGTGCGCACATTCCGTGCTTATGTCGACTGAGAGATACTCTCCGCGTAAGCGCCCTTGCACGAAGGGCGTTGCGACTGCATCCTCCGCTCAGGCCCCATACAGCCGTTCGCCCGTACCGAAGATCAGTTCATGTGGGGTGCTCTCAACAGTCACGGGAAATGCCCACGACACCATTCCTTGCCCGTTTCGAACTAGAAAGACGAGGTTCTTCTCCAACTCATCGAGTATGGCGTTGACCCTCGCCAGAGGCAAGTCCAGTTTCTCGGCAATGAACTCTGGCTGTAGGGGCGCCCCAACTCGCGGAAGCTCTCTGACGACGAAATATCGCACTCGGTGATGTTCCTCTGTCATGAAGCTGTGCCTGGTTTCGCTGTGCAGGGGAGCCTGGGAAAGGTGCTCTTCCCATTTTTGGCGCGGAATCTTGATGGTTTGACGTCCTTGTCCCAACAGTATCGTTTCGTTCAAGGGGCTACTCCTTTCATTTCACTCCATTATCATTGATCAAAGACTGACCAGCATGTCGCCAACTGATACCCGCCCAATAAGGGCTCATCCCAACTGATCAGGGATTCATTAACCTCTCATAGATGAAGGAAGTCCCTGGGTGTTCCGGTGCTTCCTCTTCCCTCACCTTTCGGAATCCACACTTGTGCTCATAGAAGTAGTGATCCTTGATGGCATAACTCGGCGTCCCTAGTCCCCAGCTTTTCGCATCGGGATAAGACGCCTCAATGAATTCCCAAGCTCTCGTACCAATGCCTCTGTCCTGGTAATCGGGATCGATAAAGATCGTTCCCAATGTATTCCGCCCATGCTCAAAAACCCAGACGATGAATCCGCCAACGATTCGACCTTCGAGGATGATTTTGTATCCCTTACTCTGCGGATAGGGAAACAACCACTTTCGGAAGAATTCTCCGTCGTCGTATCCCTCTGGTCCACCCTTCTCCATCCCAAGATGCTTCTGAGCATCGTCATCGAAGGCTCTGGTCATAACACGGGTCAATTCAGGAACGTCTTCCTCCGTGATTTCTTCAAAGATCAGGTGCATTTGCATCTCCTCATCCGAGAGATCGTGAATGGCGAAACAGTCTTCTATCTAACTAATGGTCAATGATCATAGAACGCTCCACCTTCAGGCAACACCACATACCATTCATCTGTGTAATCTATGCCTATCGTCACCTGCTGTGATTGGCACTCAAGCACATGCCCCCCCGCCGTTCTATCCTCAGTAAGAAAGTGAAAGTGGTAACCCGACGCATTGACACCTTCCATATAACCAGGAAGCCGAAATCCCACCATTACGCCTGTGATGTCTTGAAACTCGAAAATGGGTTGATTCTCTAATACGTCTACGAGGGGCGGGTAAGGCTCAGTTTGCCTGGGGACACTTCTCGTCTTGAGATAGGCGAAAGCCCCCTCTATTCTGAGGGCATAGGGAATGTTTTCGGTGGGTAACAAGCTATCCAAGAACTGTTCCAGTTGCGTACAATCCATCGCCTCGTCTGACGATGCCGTCTGGTCGGGTTCAAAGAAAGTCACCACAGAAAACGGCGATTTCATCGCATCGTCAACGCGGTAAGCGACCCCGTCTGCTTTGACTTGATAAACCTGGTGGTCTATCTCAACCATTTCTCCATCGAGGGCATCAAACGTACCTAGCCCAAAGTCTCCGTGCGCTCTCAATTCCCCAAAGGTCATGTCTCCGTCATAGACGCCCTCCAGTAGGGCATCGAGCGTCGAGGTCTGAAATAGAACGTCGTCGTTATCGTTTGATTGCTGTTGCGGAGATGTGCATCCAAAGATGGAGACGCTGAAAAGGATTGCTAGCAGTATATGAACGGTGAGTTTCATCATTCTCTCCTTATGTGAATAATGATAAAGTTCGCGGGCTATCGGTGCACGGTTAAGCTTGTTGGCCCGTGCTCTGTGGATAATGAGCCTCATACTCCTCCGCAGGGCCGCTTATGTAGCTGATCATGGATAACCACTCTGGCCGTGAGGCGTCAGGAGCGATACAAAGTGTTTTGTCAAGTGGAAACACGATTCACCGCCAGTCGCCGGCGGGCGAACTTCCAGCCAACTACGCTCCCCAGCGGGACTATCAATAAGCCCAAACAAGGCCCGCCGCGAGGCGTTTCCTCCGGCGGAGCAGTCGGTATGGGTGTGGCGGTTGGTATGACCGTTGCAGTGTCCGTCGGAGTAGGTGTGGGGGTCGGTGTAGCTGTTGCAGTGTCCGTCGGAGTAGGCGTGTGGGTCGGCGTGACCGTCGGGGTGACCGTTGGCGGGACGATGGTGACCGACGGCATCGTCGGGAAGGGAGCAGGCGTGGGGATAGAATCCACCGGATAGCCCAACCACGCTCGCCACTCCATCTCAAGCTGTGCCATGTCCAAGCCCACCAGTTGGACCAATGCTTCCTCGAAGGGGACATTGTCCGCCAGGACGAGAACGAGTTCCCCCAGCGCCTCTTCCCCGAAGGTTTCAGCCAAGTAGGCCACCAGGCTGTAGGAAACAGAGTACCATAAGTCCACCTCACCGTGAGCAACGCCCCCACCACGAGTCATGACGGGCAAGGTTTGCAGCTTGCCCTCCTCCGCCGCATCCAGTACCAGCGCCATGTCATGTTCGTGGTCGTGTCGCTCGTTATAGACCGCGATCCCTTCATTGAACCAGGTGGGAATAGGAAGCCAAGCGCTGCGCAAGATCGCACCGTAGAAAACATGGGCCAGTTCGTGGGGAATCACCTCATCGGTGAACCAGCCCAGATTGGAGCCCCACTGAACGGTGATGCCAGAGAAGGTCTCCCCACCGATCCAGCCCTGACAAGTCCGGGGGGCATAGAAAGTACAGAAGTCCTCCTGATTGTTATAAATGACTACGCGAATGGCTCGCTCGGTGGTGGCACCAGTGATGTGGGCCACGTGGTCGTAGGCCTCGCCAGATGCCTGGAAGAGGGCCTCACCGAAGAAGACAGGCTGGTCGTACCAGAAGACGATCACGCGATCATCCTCCAGCCGCTGCCAGTCGTGAGTAGCGTCGGTGTATTCAACTCGAACTGGCTTGGTGCTCAGCGTCTCCCCCGTGCTATCCCGAAGCTCCCAGCGGTAGGTGATCTCCACGAACGGCGGGATTGTCTCGGCAAAGGTGTTCCAGACGGCAGTGAGTTCCACCTCCGGTGCCGGTGTGAAGGACTCCGAGGCCACTGGTTGCATCGTGGTGTCCTCCCATCCCACCTGGACGTACAGATCAGCTTTCACGATATTTCCCGCATCGCTGCGCACCACCAGGCTGAAAGTGAGATCATCGGGGAAGTGGCTTTCCACCGATTGAGTCATCACCCGGATCGGTGTCTCCTGCGCAGCAGTAGTGAGTGGGGTATCCATCAGGCCCACCAGCACCAGTATTAGAGCAATGACTGCCCTTCCCATCATTGCTCCAGCTTAGTCTGGTCCACCGTCATCCTGATATTGAATCGGTGAACTCGGTATTTCATTCTCTCAACCTCCGATTTCAGCTTGAGTAGAGCGCCACGTAGCCAGGTTCTTCACGAATGGACGCCAGGTCCGAATCTTCCTTCGACCATTCTGTGAGCTCCGGATTCAGCTCCAGCGCCTGCTGCAGTTTCTCTATCGCTGTCTCTGCCTCCCCAGCCAGCGCATAGTGACAGGCCAGGTTGTATCGCACCAACCCCTGCCAGTTCTGGCTCTCATCCAGTTCCGAGAGCAGCTCCGCCGCTTCCTTCCGCAACTCCGTCGCGTACTCCTTCTCCCCGCGCTCTATGAGGACCGGCTCCAGATGCACCGCTATTGGATGCATGTGACCGGTCCCCACGATCACCCTCCACAACGGCCGATCCTCTTGCCACGGCAGGGTTTCTGTACCCCTCAGTTCAGCTTCGTTCCTCTTCTCCACCTGCTCAGCGAGCTGTTGGCACACCTCTGCTGCCCTCTCGAGAATCTCCGACCACGGCCGATCCCGATTCTCCTCGAAGTCCCTGGCGTTCACCGTCTCGAAGTCTTCGTACCGCACAGGGGTTTCCCCGCGGGCCGCCGCTGCCAGGTTCTCCGCCAGTCTCCCTTTCCAGGCAGCCAGATGCGCAATCGTGTCCTTGGGAGACCACCGATCAGGCTCGCCTCGAACCGAGCGTTCGTCCTCCGACAATCTGGCGAACAGTGCTCGTTCCTCCTTGCATGCATGCTCGATGAGTCCTATCAGCTTGGATTTGAGTTCCATAGTTGTCCCTCCTTAATTGGTTTACATTGCTGACTACGCTCAAGCGCATAGCGGATAAAGTCTAGCGTTTCGTACCTGCTCCTTGGATCTGGCAGATGACATTTGAACTTCAGCTAACGTACGCAAGAGCGCTTCGCCGCTAGACAGAAGTCTCAGCCCTCACTTGAACCAAAGTCCCTGATTCAACAGATAGGCGGCAGCGAACTTCACGAAATCCAACCAGAAATGGAAACCCATCGCCGTCTCTAACCCGCGCCGTAGCCACAGATAGGACGTGGGTATGGCGTACAAGGTGCCTATCATCACCGTGCTGACCACTGCTTCTAGCCCGCCCGGCGTATGCAGGTAGGCAAACCAGTATGCCATGACGACCACCGCCGCAGTGAGAGCCACTCGGGTTCGGGCCACTTTGGCGAAGATCAGGAACAACGGCGGAACCAGCAGCACCCGCCCCCATGCCTCTTCAGCGATGCCCGGTTGCAGGGCCACCAAGGGCTGCCACCATGCCTGCACCCAGCTTTCCTGGTTGGACGCTCCCAGCAGAACCAGGCCGAGCGCCCACGGCATGGCTATGAGTATTCCTTGTCCCAGACCTTGCAGGGCTGGCCCTGGCCCCTCCATCAGGAAAAGACTGCGGCCTATACCCGCTTCCAGCAAGCCTGTGTGACGGAGGACACCCCAACCAGCCAGAAGACCCGTCCAAACGAGCGCCACTTGCAGAGTTGCCCAAACCCTGGGAGGAAAAGTCACCCACCCTGCACCCAACCCCGCTACGCCGGCCACCAGCGCCAGTAGCAGCGCATACACCACCTCCCGCCGCCTCAATCGAGGGCGCAATGCCGCCAGAATGACCGCGCCGAGCACCGGCAGAGCGAACAGCAAAGGCGGGCCTACGAGGGTGCGCAAGGGGAAGAGCACAACCACAGCTAGCACGACGACCAGGGCAAACCTGCCTCGTTTCGTGCGGGCTATATCAGAGTGGCTATCCAGGTCCGGCCTGGGCAACCACCAGAGCAAAGCAGCAGTACAGAGAAGCAGAGCCAGAAGAGCAGGCAGTGTCGCTTGGGAGTCAAACGTATGCCGTCCTTGCAGCACCTGCCATCCCAGACCAGACGTGCTCACTATCCAGAGGGCAAAGAAGGTGTAACGCCTCCGCGTTTCCACGTTTTTCCCCAATATGGCAACTCCTCCTGAACTTCGGTACGCCGCCTGACCTCAGTCGCGCCAAATGGCAGGTATCCATTCACCGAACCGCCCAATGCCGTCGAAGCCGTCTCCCTCCTGGCGGTTGCCGTTCGGCTGAGGCTGTCGAAGTCGCGACCGGACTTTCACCGACTAGCATTTGGGAAATACCACACGAAAGCGCTCACATAGCAATGGCATTGTTTCAGTAGGCTCTCGCCCTATGGTAGAACATTCTCTCGAAAAAACGTTCCAATGGACCTTCCGCCAATACGCTAGTGACCGATCTCCTTCACCCTCGTCGTAAGCGAACCTTTCATCCACTTCATTGAACATCTTGACTTGAACCTCTGTGGTTTCTATTACGCACAGAGGTGCCCCGTCCCAGTTCGTGATGATACTAACATCTCCAACTTTCGGCAGCTCCTCATTCTCCGCTTCGTATGCCCAAACCAGACTACAGGTGGCAACTTTTATTCCAGCTTTCACCAAATCACCGAGTTCATTTGCATCTTCTTCATTACTATCGCAAAATGACCAGACTTCGTATGAGCCTGGAGGCGACTCTGACCATTCTGGCAAGGAAACCAGACATGCCTGCCAAAGAGCCTTTACTTCACTTTGCTTGTTCATGAATTCTCCCTTGCTATGTTGGGCGACCTAACAAGTGCTTGTACGGACAGCCGTCCTACTCTTGGCGTCCTCAGGGATTGCCCAGGCCGTGATGCGTAGACAAGGTGCACGACGGCCTGGAAGTCGCCACACTTGCTAACTGGCGGCTTCCTCGACGATTCGGATCTCGTCCTCCGTCAGGTCGTACCACTCGTACACGCGCGCGTCAATCTCGCGGGCGGCTGCGTCGATGCCCCTGGATGATGCAGCCGTGATCCCGGTAAGTCGTACAACTGACATCCATGCGGCCCTCCAAAACCGCATGCAGGACCCTGGCGCTCGAAGTTGCTGTTTTCGATGTACTCTCCGTTATCGCCTCCGCCACCTCCAGCAGCGACCAACACGCTGTCGCCATCCTCTGCCGCATCAATAGCGGCCTGGATGGTCTCGTAGTCGTCGGGGACGATCACCAGCGGGACGGTGGTGTGATCGGCGCAGGACCGGCCGACCGACCCCAGCGGGCAGCGCTTGATGGGACCCACCCCGCGCCCCCCGGAGCAGATGAAGACGCGTGTCTCTGCGCGGACGGTCCCACTCCGCGTGCGCCCGTGTTCATCCGCGAAGCACCCCGTCACCTTCTGCTCCTCCTCGCTGTCCACGATGCCGTCGACCGTGCGCCCCTTTATGTTGGCGACCTGCTTGTCGATCAGCTCCTGCTGCTGCTCTGCCGAGAGGAAGGGCTCACCCCGACGTTGGGCCTCGGCGGCCTCGCGCCTGAGCTTGCTCAAGAGCCAGGCGCGCATGATGGCTTCGCTCTTGGGCTGGCCGCCGAGCACCTTGTCGGTGAACTCGATCTCCACGATGTAGATGTTGACGTGCTTGTCCCAGGTGGTGTGCACCTGGTCGAGCAGGTTGGTGATGGTTGCTATGTTGTCTCCGCGGCCCAGTTGGGCCCTGTGTAGCTGCGCCTCGATGGGGCGCGGGTTTAGATGCCTTCTTCCATGTGGTCTTCATCACTATTGTCGTAGCCCCCGGTCCAATCGTGGTCGGAGGCTCCCGATGTGATCGTGTGGATGTTCCTATGGAATTCACGGCTCAGAGCAGACACGTCGACATCGCCGAAGAGCGCGCTCAGCGAAGGGCGCAGATCCTTGGCCACGTCGTGCAGGTCGTTGATGGCGCCCTCGTCGTAGTGCTCGAGGATGGCCTCACGCACGATCTCGGCCAGAAGTGGCGATGGGATCGCTTCGCACTGGACGGTGTTTCCGTCCCAGGAGCCGCGCTTGTCCGACTTCTTTGGGGGCGCTGTGATGAAGCTATGTTCCCGGATCTGCTCAGGGGTCACCGCGATGCGACGGAAGAGCGGGGGAACCTTTGGGTTGAATTCCATCTCGTACGCGCCGACGTTGACGCCGAGTCGACACGTACCTTCCCCGTCTCACTGTGAGCTCAATAACTCCGTCCGCTCGCGGTGGAATCGCAGCACGTTCTCGCGCCTGAACACGTGCC
>CAZGKH010000017.1:0-3525 GCA_964525665.1 uncultured Anaerolineae bacterium
TGCCACCGACGGCGCACGAGATTCCAAGCAACTTGCCGCACGAAAGCGCGAGCGCTTATACCCGATCATGGAGTCCACAGCTTGGGCGGTGGGGGTGGGGATTGTGCCTCCAGATCAGATAGATGAGGTAGGAATCGTGCCCGCCACCCGGCAAGCCATGGGCCTGGCCATCGCCCAATTGGTGCCGCCTCCCGATTTCCTCTTGATAGATTACCTGAACTTGTCTGAGCTATCTATCTCCCAAAAGAGCATCACCCATGGCGATGTCCTGTCCTTCTCGATAGCTGCCGCCTCTATTGTAGCAAAAATTACTCGTGATAGACTGATGGTCGAATTAGATGCTCGATATCCGGGGTATGGCTTCGCCCGCCACAAGGGGTACGGCACTCGCCAGCACAGGGAGTCCCTCGTCCGCCTTGGCCCTTGCCCGGTCCATCGGCTATCCTTTGCTCCCACGAGATTGATGCTGCAGGAGTGAGAGGTTCCCATGTCTTGGCGCCAAGAACGAAAGAGAAAGAAGATCGGTCTGGCTTTAGGCGGGGGCTCGGTGAGGGGCGCTGCTCATTTGGGCGTACTGGAGGTTCTGGAGCGAGAGGGCCTTCGGCCTGACTATGTGGCTGGCGTTAGCGCGGGATCGGTGGTGGGAGCCGTGTACTGTGCGGGATTGGATTTGGACGAGATAAAGCGCCTGGCATTGGGCCTGCAGTGGAGGAAGCTGGGCCGGGTCACTCGTCCCCGGCTGGGTTTTTTCGACGGAAGGCGACTGGAGGAGTACCTGAATGAGGCCATCGGACCTCTTCAGTTTGAAGATCTGGAGATACCTCTCGCCGCCGTGGCTGTGGACATCGCCTGTGGGGAGTTAGTGGTGCTCAATGAGGGGCCAGTGGCTCCGGCTGTGCGGGCCAGTTGTGCCATACCAGGTATCTTCACACCACTGGAGAGGGGAGAGCAAATATTGGTAGATGGAGGAATGTTAAACAACCTGCCCGTCTCTGTCGCGCGAGAGATGGGAGCCAACTATGTCATCGCTGTGGATCTACTTCCCCCCACCATCTGGGGAACGAGGCCCCGAAATATCTTCGAGATGTTTCACATATCCTTTTACACTTTATTGCGCGCGGCTCACAGAGAGGCTCCGGTGGCCGATTGCCTGATCGTACCGCAGATTGGCCAATTCAACTGGGTGGACTTCTCCCAGGCTGAAGCCCTGATGGAAAAAGGGCGTGAGGCCGCTGAGGCCAAGATCGAGCAAATCAAGCGGGACTTAGACATGTAATGGTTCCAGCCTGACCAAATCCATATTTAGGCATAAAAGGCCCCCTGATCGTAATGGGAGGGCCTTTTCATTAATCGTTAATTGCCCCAAGAGAAGCGCGGGGTTCTGAAGAGCTGCCGCGAGCCAAGAATTTTGCTCAAGCGCATCGGCCTAAAAGAGCCGATGCTGGGGCAAAAGATGACCAGCACCGTCTGTTTTACGGCGGTGCGACCTCAAAACAGGAATTGCTGATCGTACACCTCTGGATTGACGCAATTGGGCAACCGCTCTCCCTTCAACCCCGCGATGAGGTTCTCAGCCGCCATCTGCGCCATCTTGCCCCGGGTGGCCACGCTGGCGCTGGCGATGTGGGGAGTGATGATGACATTGTCAAGGGTAAGAAGCGGATGATCCATCGGGATCGGCTCTGGCTCGGTGACGTCGAGGGCTGCGAAACGGATGTCTCCTTTTTTTAGGGCAGCGTATAGCGCGTCAGGGTCAACCACCGGGCCGCGAGCGCTGTTGATGAGAATCGCCGTCGGTTTCATCTTGGCCAAGGCGTTGGCTTCAATGAGGTGATAGGTTTTCTCGGACAACGGCGTGTGTACGGACACAAAATCCGACACACGCAGGAGGCTGTCGAGATCAGTGCTCTGGGCGCCGACCTGAGTGGCATAGGGGTCGTCCTCGTGGAACGGGTCGTAGTAAAGCACCCGCATGTCGAAGCCCTGAGCCCGCTTGGCCATTCCCTTGCCGATACGCCCGAAGCCAATGATGCCCAATGTGGCCCCGCTAATGTCTTGCCCCAGCAACAGCATCGGTCCCCAGGTCTTCCACTTGCCGGCACGGGTGAAATTGTCGCCTTCCACCACTCGACGCGCAGCGGCCATCAGCAGGGTAAAGGCAAAATCGGCGGTGGTGTCGGTGAGGACACCGGGGGTATTGCCCACTGGAATACCGCGCCTTGTCGCTGCACCTACGTCAATGTTGTCAAAGCCCACAGCGAAATTGCTGATGACTCTGAGCTTCTCCCCGGCGGCATCCATCACGTCGCCATCCATCTTGTCCGTCAAAAGCGATAGAATGCCCTCCACTCCTCGGACACGCTCCAGGATCATTTCACTGGATGGAGGCAACTCCTCCGCCCAGATGTCGGCCTCACAGAATTCGCGCACCATGCCCAGCCCTGCCGGAGGGATGATGCGGGTTACGAATACTTTGGGTTTTGCCACGTCTCTGTCCTCCTAAATCAATCAGTAGTTCCGCACTTTTTACAGGGAGCATACTGTCAACGGATTTCTGGAACGAATTGAACGGATAATCACTCATGCGGCGGGATTTCTTTTTCTGCCACGTTCACAAGCTCAAACTTGCCAAAGCGAGGGTGTACGCCCTCGTGCATGGCGGTGGCTGGCAGGAACTGGAAAGCCTCTTGGACTTTGGGAGGTTGGGCGTCGAGGAGGGAGACGAAGGGTTGGAGTTTGAGTAGGGAGGTCGAATGTGCCTGGTCTGTATCCATGTTGCTGCCCGGCTAGAAGTCTGAGAAAGAGGGGGCCTGAATGGAGTAGCATTACCAGACTGTTGTCAAGTTGGAAAGTCCGCCCACATCTCGTGGCGGATTTCGACGATGTCCTCGGCCGAGGGGGCTGGCCCCAGGTCGGCACACAAGCCCAGCAGTGACTTGCGCCTGGCTGGTCACTGGCCGAGCATGTCACGCTCAATCTCCGGAACCATGCGCTCAATCAGGCGTATTTTCTCCACGGGCGGTAGTTGTCTGGCCAAAGAAACGACCTGTTCCAAAGTTGCGGTTTTCCTCTCAGCCATTTCCAGTTCCTCCTCTCTCTATTCTTCAGGTACATTGAGGTCAGCCGTATTGCTGTGGCTCTGCAATCCCATTTCTATTCGGCTGCTGAGTAAGTATACCAGATTTCACCTCCTTTGGCAACAGCGAAAAGCCACCGCGCGATTGACGCAAGTGGTTCTTGCGCTATCTCTAGTCAGGCCAAGGCAACCATCACGATTCTAGAGACATCTGAATTCAGAAGGAAACCCAGTCTACGTAAGAAAGCTTAAGAGACGGTCCCTTGAATAAGGGATGAAAGCCGTTGTTAACGTAAGAAAACTTAAGAAATAGCCTGAAAAAGAATGGGGCCGATGAGTAGAGATAGAAACAATCTTGTTGCCTCTCATCGGATCCAAGGTACGGGAGCCCAAAAGCCACCGTGCATGCGATTGACGTAGGTAGCTCATAGCCCAAGCTTCCCTTTTTC
>CAZGKH010000017.1:3625-18670 GCA_964525665.1 uncultured Anaerolineae bacterium
CCCACTTCTGGTATCATAGGGCAGTAAGCCGTCATTGCGAGGAGCGGGAGCGACGAAGCAATCTCCACCAACATCGTGGGGGATTGCTTCGTCGGAAAGGCGCCGCCTCGCAATGACAATGGGTGAGGAGATATCGCTGTGCAGGAAGAGCTGAAAGGCACCGTCGAGCGCATCACCTTCTATAGCGAAGAGGACGGCTACACCGTGGCCCGCTTTCAGCCGGAGGGGCGAGGCGATCTGGTCACGGTGGTGGGCAACCTGATGAGCGTGAACGTGGGGGCGAGTCTGCGCCTGGAGGGTTTTTGGACCACCCATGCTAAACATGGCCGCCAGTTCAAGGTGATCAACTACCAGACGGTGCTGCCAGCCACGGTGGAGGGCATTCGTAAGTATCTCGGCTCGGGCCTCATCAAAGGCATCGGCCCGGTCACGGCCAAGCGCATCGTCAAGCACTTTGGGCTGGATACGCTGGACATCATTGAGCACCACCCCCGCCGCCTGCGCGAGGTGCTAGGGGTGGGCAAGAAGCGGGTGGAGATGGTCACGCGGGCCTGGGAGGAACAGCGGAGCATAAAGGAAGTGATGCTCTTCCTTCAGAGCCACGACGTGAGCACTTCCCTGGCGGTGAAGATCTACAAGCACTACGGCGATGCGGCCCTGGACGTGGTGCAGGAGGATCCCTACCGCCTGGCCCGCGACATCTACGGGATAGGCTTCCTCACCGCCGACAAGATCGCCCGCAAAATGGGGCTGCCCACTGACTCGCCGCAGCGGGTGGCGGCCGGCATCTCTTATGTGCTGAGCCAGTTGGCCGACGAGGGAAACGTCTACGCCCCGCAGGAGAGGTTGATCAAGGAGGCCACCGAGATCCTGGACGTTCCTGCGGATCTGGTCGAGACGGGGGTCGTCCAGCTTGAGGAAGAGGAGCAGGTACACCGTGAGGATATAGCCTACACTATCCAGGATCAGCCGGGGGTTGCTGTCAGAGAGGAGAAGGCCGTTTACCTGCTGCCCTTCTACTACGGCGAGGTGGGGGTGGCCAACCGCTTGCGGACCCTTATCAACGTCGAGCGCAGCCGGCTGGCTTTCTACCAGACGGCCAACTGGGAGCGGGTTTTCGCACACCTGGCGGAGCGGGCCAGCCAACCCCTGAACGCCAGGCAGCAGGAGGCGGTGCGAACGGCTCTGACCAACAAGGTGACGGTGCTCACCGGCGGCCCTGGCACGGGCAAGACCACCACGGTGCGGACCATCATCCGCTTGCTGGAGGCCAGGCAACACTCTTGTGCTTTGGCTTCCCCCACTGGCCGGGCGGCCAAGCGTCTGAGCGAGGCCACTGGGCGGCAGGCCAAGACCGTGCATCGCCTGCTCGAATTCTCGCCCCAGCAGGGTTTTCGGTTTCAGCGCAACGAGGATCACCCGCTGGAAGCGGACATGGTCATCGTGGACGAAGCCTCAATGCTCGACCTCCTTCTCACCAACCACCTGCTCAGGGCCATTGACCCGGCCAGCCATCTGCTGCTGGTGGGCGACGTGGATCAGTTGCCCAGCGTGGGAGCGGGAAACGTGCTAAAGGACATCATTGCTTCGGGCCAGGCAGCCGTGGTCAGGCTGGAGGAGATCTTCCGCCAGGCCGAAGGCAGTCTGATCGTGGCCAACGCCCACCGCATCAATCGCGGCCAGATGCCCCTGTTCGCCAAAGGCGCCACGGACTTCTTCCTGTTCGTCGAGGAAGACCCCGAGAAAGCCGCTGATCTGGTCGTTGATCTGGTGAAGACGCGCATCCCGCGCAAGTTCGGCTATCACCCCTTCGACGACATCCAGGTACTCTCGCCCATGTATCGCGGGGCGGTGGGGGTGTCGAACCTCAATGTCCGCTTGCAGGAGGCCCTCAATCCCCCCAGCCTGGCCAAAGGCGAGCGTCGGGTCGCGGGCCGCGTCTTTCGCCTGGGCGACAAGGTCATGCAGACGCGCAACAACTACGACAAAGAGGTCTACAACGGCGACATCGGCCGGGTGGTGCGCCTGGATCTGGAGAATCAAGTCATGGTGGTGCGCATAGACGACCGCCCCGTGCCCTACGACTTCAGCGACCTGGACGAGCTGGTTCATGCCTACGCCGTAAGTGTCCATAAAAGTCAAGGCAGCGAGTACCCGGCGGTGGTCATGCCTATCCTAACCCAGCACTACCTCCTGCTGCAGCGCAACCTCCTGTACACGGGGATGACTCGGGCTGAGAAGTTGGTGGTGCTGGTGGGTACAAGGAAGGCCATCGCCATCGCTGTCCGCAACAACAAGATAGCCCACCGCTACACGGCCTTGGACGTGCGTCTCAGGGAGGCTCGGATGACTTAGACACGCGCTGCCAGCCTGTGCCACTAGAGCTCAGCCACCTGGAGGAGCCGGGTACTGGTCGCGCAATGCTTTCTTGTCAATCTTGCCCACGCTGGTCTTGGGCAGTTCCTTGACGAACACGTAGTGCTCAGGCACTGCCCACTTGGTGATCACTCCATCGGCCACGTATTTCTGCAGGTGTTCCCGCATCGCCCCTGCCGTGATCTGCTTCTCGGCTCCCTTTACAGGGGCGATGATGGCCAGGGGGCGCTCGTCCCACTTCTCGTCGGGTACCCCAATCACCGCTGCCTCCAATACGTCCTTGTGCAGGCTGAGCAGGTTCTCCAGTTCCAGCGAGACGATCCACTCGCCGCCGCTCTTGATGACGTCCTTTATGCGGTCAACGATCTGGATGTAGCCGTACTCATCCACGGTGGCGACGTCGCCGGTGTGCATCCACCCTCCGGCCCACAGTTCCTCTGACCGCTCGGGATCCTTGTAGTAACCGGGAGTGGTCCAGGGAGAGCGTACCACGATCTCGCCGGTCTCCGTTCCGTCCGCGGTCACATCGCTGCCATCGGGTCCCACTACGCGTATTTTGACCAGCGGCATGACAAACCCCGTCTTGACCATCCAGTCCAACTGTTTGTCCTCGTCCCACTCCTCTTCCATAAGTGGCCTGAGGTTGGCGATGGTGAGAAGCGGACAGGTCTCCGAGAGGCCGTAACCGCCAGTGATCTTGATGCCCAGCTCCCGGGCCGCCATAGCCAGTCCTTTGGTCAGCCGCGCGCCGCCGGTGACCACTCTCCAGTGGCTTAGATCCACATTCTGCGCTGCCGCTGGGGTGATGACCATCTGGAGAATAGAGGGCACACAATGGCTGAAGGTTGCCCTCTCCTCTGTGATCAGGCGGAGTAGCATCTCTGGATCATACTTCCCAGGGTAGACTTGCTTGAATCCATAGACAGTGGCCCAGTATGGCACCCCCCAGGCGTGGACGTGGAACATGGGGGTAAGAGGCATATAGACCTCGCGCTTGTCCATGGGTCCATAGTTAGAGATAGCGGGCAAGGAGCCCCAGCCGGCAAAGGTATGCAGCACCAGTTGCCGATGGGTGAAGTAGACGCCTTTGGGCAAGCCAGTTGTGCCAGTGGTATAGGACAGCGTGGCCTGGGTGTTCTCGTCGAAGTCGGGCAATTCGGCCAGCGGGGAAGCGGTCGCCAGGAGTTCCTCGTACTCCGCATCCACTTCCACGATGTCTGGTTTCTCTTCCCTGTCAGTGATCAGGATGTACTTGCGGATAGATCGGAGTCGGGGGCGAACCTGTTCCACCAGGGGCAGGAAGTCCTCGTGGAAAACGAGCACCTCGTCCTCCGCGTGCTCCATAGTGTAGATCAGGTTCTCCGGCGACAGGCGGGGGTTGATGGTGTGAAGGACGGCGCCAGTGCCGGGGACGCCGAAATACATCTCCAGATAACGGTGACTGTCCCATTCGATCACCCCGACCTTGGTGCCTTTCTGCACCCCCAGCCGTTGGAGAGCAGAGGCCAGTCTGAGCACTCTAACGTACATGTCGGAGTAAGTGTAGCGCACCTGATCGCGGTAGATGATCTCCTGGTCTGGGGCCCATGCGACCCCATGCTCAAGCAGGTGCTTGAGCAGAAGTTGGTAATCATAAGCAGCCATAGTTGCCTCCAATACTCTATTCGATGAGGTTATGATATTTCATCAGCGGTGAAAAGTCAAACGCGCTGTAGCCAGCTCAGGCGAGATCAGATTCTTCTTGAGAAAACGCGATTGAGCTAGCGCTGCAGAAGTCCCCAAACAAAAGAGCCCCCAAGCTTCGGGAGGGCTCTTTCGCTGTATGCCGGCATGGCTATTGAGCGTGCCTAGCCTGCCCAGGCCAGCGCCCAGTCAGGCACCCATAGTTGGCCGAAGCCAAAGAGAGAGAAAACCACCGAGAAGATGAGGAGCAGCACTGCCAGTGCTATCAGCACGTAGTCCCGCCGCCGATAGCGCAACTGCTCCAGCCAGGTGCGCGGGCCGACGCCAAACGCGCGCAGGTCCATCGCGTCTATGATGTCCTCGCTGCCGGCGATGGCGTGGATGGTGACCGGCACGATCAACGGGGCCAGTTTGCGCACCTGGGTGATCAGCCCCCCTCTCAGCTTCTCGATCTCGTACCCGCGAGCGCGCTGCGCGTCCATCGTCAACTGGAAATCGCGTCCCAGGGTGGGGATGAAGCGCATGGTCAGTTCCATGGCATAGGCGATCTTGTCCGGCAGCCCCAGCCCGTGGAAAGTGACGCCGTAGTGGGCCGGGTTCAGGGAGTAGGGGATCAGAATCGTCATGCTGGCCAAGCTGAACACCCGCACCAGTTGGCTGAGCGCGTAGAAGGTGCGCTCGACGGTGATGTTGAGCGTGGGCCGCCAGTTGAAGATGGTGAACGGCGCTCTCAGGCTGGTGATCAGGTGCTCGTCGGCGTAGAACTCCACCCCGCCGCGCCCGGTTATGAATGTCAGCAGCGAGAAGAAGACGACAAACCCGCCCATGAATAGCCAGACGCGGTGCGTCTCATGCCACCTGACCCCTGACGTGAAGACCGCTGCCAGGGCGATGACGAGTAGGGGGGTCAGAAAGCGCAGGTCCCAGAACAAGACAGAGGCAACCATAAAGCAGCCGTAGAAGATCAACCACGCCCGTGGGTCCAAGCTTTGGATCAGGGATTTTCGCTTGCGATAGCGCCAGGTTACCAGCATCGCTCCACCACCATCAGAAACCAGGTTTTTTTGAAAAACCTGGTTTCTAGCTCCTACCGTCCGGTCTGCCGTTGGACGGCTGCGTAGGCCGCCACGAGGATCGGCACCAGGATGGCGGCGAAGATGAGATTGGGGCCGGCTGCGGGCAGGAACTCACCCACGATGGCCACGGCAGGCGAAAAGCCGTTGATCCAGATGTCGGATATGGCGGCGAAGCCGATGCCGAGTAAGTTGCCCAACATGCTCCAGGTCACCGCAGCCGCTACGTCAATGTTCTGGCCGAAGGCGAAGCGAACGACGAGCACCAGCACGAAGCCGACCACCGCCGAAAGAGCGGCGAACGAGGTTATGGTTGCGTCACCGAAGATACCCGCATCCGGATCGAAGAACATCATGTTGGCCAAGTTGCGGTTCAGGAACCAGAATAGGGTGCCTATGGCAGCAACCACGGCGCTGACGATGAGCACTGTGTTCATGCCCTTCTTTTTGTCGGCGAAGAGGAGCGCCATACCGGCGATCATGCCGACCAACCCGTTGGCCACGCTCCACTGGGGTGAGAGGCCGAAGCCGGTCAGCGCATCGCCAAACATGTTGCCCACCGCGCCGGTGAAGAAGCCCACCGTCGGGCCAAAGGCATAGCCGAAGAACATCGGGATGGCGATGGCCGGCCGGAGCGCGACCTGGCTGACCGACGGCACGGCGAAGACGGTGCCGTTGAAGAGATAGGAGAACACAGCATACAGTGCTGCGCCGATGGCCATGTACACCACCTCGCGTGTGCCCACTTCCCACACCCCGCTGCTGCTGGTGAGCAAGTAGACGACGAAGACGATGACGAGGCCGATGCCCACGAATACGAAGCGCAACACGGCCGTCTCGTCCAGTTTGAGGCTCTCGTTCATCGCTCCCCCGATCCACACGACGAGCAAGAATATGACCAGGACGGCGACGAGCGCAGCGATCACAGAAAGCAATTTGCGGTCCATTAGATTCCTCCTTTGTAGTTGGGTAGTCTTCCCCTTCAGTGTTACCAGAAACGTAACTACTTACCTGCTCACGCTGGACCCTAGTCCAGCGGCCTCAGCGGTCGTTGTAGCCCTGGCCAAGCGCATGTTTCACAGTTTTCAGCGCTGGTCATCGTCATTGGAGCAGCGGACTAGGGTCCGCTGCGAGCATAAGGTGAGTAGTTACCCAGAAACAGTCAACAGGGAGACCACCTACATTTGTGCGTCTCAAAATCTTCTAGCCGTTTAGAAGTCGTTCCGATTTACTTCATAGGCGCCTCCTTTCTGCCCTCCAACCTCCAACTTCTAACTTCCAACCTCCAACTCCGTCACACGTGAGCCAGCGCTTCGGCCCGCATGAAGCGCCCCGTCTGAGGCAGGCGTTCCAGGTTGGCCGCCAGTAGCGACGTGGGCACAATGTGGCAACGTTCCAAGAGATCGTACTGGGCCAGTACCTTTTGAGGCGGCCCGTCGGCGACGATGCGCCCCTCGTAGACCAGTACCACGCGGTTGGCGTAGCAGACCGCCAGATCTATGTCGTGGGTGATGAACAGGATGGCCTCGAAGTTCGGCAACTGCAAGATGGCGTCCATGAAAACCATGTAGTTCTTGTAATCCTGGCCGGCGGTTGGTTCGTCCATCACCAGGATCTTAGACCGCATGGACATGATGGCGGCGATGCTGACCCGCTTTTGCTGGCCGAAGCTGAGGGCCAGGGGTGGGTACTCTTCCAGTCCGCTGAGGTTTAGGATCCTCACCGCTTCGGCCACCGACTCCTCAGTGGTAACCTCATCGTAGCCCAGGTTCTCAGGGCCGAAGGCCAGCTCTTTCCGCACCGTAGGGGCGAAAAGCATGTGGCTGGGGCTCTGGAAGACGTAGCCCAGGGTCTTGGCGACCTCGGCCACGCTCAGCTCGTGGGTGTCCATTCCCTCCACCAGCACGCGCCCTCCCGTGGGCTTGAGCAGGCCGATGGCATGTTTGACCAAAGTGGTCTTGCCCGCCGCATTGGGGCCCAGGATGGCGATGACGTCGCCGCGGCTGATGGTCAGGTTGACATTGTGGAGCACCAGCGGCCCTTCCTGGTAGGCAAAGTTCACTTCCTCGAACTCCACCAGAGGCTCGCCGACCTGCCTCTCCTTCCGCCCCCCCCGACTTGGGGGGGGAAGAGGGGGGGCGTGGCGGGCCTTCTCTATGGTCATCGGCGCTGGCAGCTTGACCTCGTGATAGTCCACCGCCCGTTGGAGGCCGGCCGTGGGCCCAAGATAGTGCAGTTGACCATCTGCCAGGTAGAGGGCCCTTTCTGGCCCGATCTTCAGGATATCCTCCACCCGGTGCTCGACGATGAGGATGGCCCGACCCTCGTCGGCCAGGCGGCGGATGAGGCGCAGGGCCTCTTGCGCGCTGGCGGGATCGAGGCTGGCCAGGGGTTCATCCAGGAGTAGAATGGAGGGGTGCATAGCCAGGATGCCAGCCAGAGCTATCTTCTGCTTCTCGCCGCCGGAGAGGTAGAAGGTCTCCCGGCGCCGCAAGTGGTTGATGCCCAGGTAGTCGAGGGTCTCGTCTACGCGAGCGGTGATTTCCGCCGCTGGCAGGCCCAGGTTCTCCGGCCCGAAGGCCACCTCGTTGACGACCCTGCTGCCCAGGATTTGGCGCTCAGGGTCTTGCAGCACCGTGCCCACGATCTGGGAGATGGCCGCCAGGGACTTATCGTCTGTTGCTTCCCCGTGGAGACAGACCCGCCCCTCCAACTCCCCCCTGTAGCTGCGGGGGATGAGGCCGTTCAGGCAGCGGATCAGGGTGGTTTTACCGCAGCCGCTGGTTCCAGCCACTAGCATGATCTGTCCTGCTTCCAGTTCGAAGGAGACGTCGCGCAGGGCATAATCGGGTCGTTCGCGGTATTTGAAAGAGAGTTGCTCCACAGCTAGAGCGGGAGCGCGTTTTTCATTCAAGTGTCACCCCTCCAAAAGAGATAACCCCGTGAAAAGGTGAAAGTTACGTTTGCCCTGCTTGCAAGGTGGCGATTGAAATCCTAACGTTGGGCGAAGGTCTCCGACCGAGCCCCCTCCGCTTCGGTCAGAGACCCTCGGCGAACGAGCGATCACCTACGTGGTCGCGGAAATCGTCCACTACGGAATGTGGCGCCATTCACTGCCCTCTGGCCCCAGCTCCCACACCCCGCCGTCCAGCGCCTTGAAGTAGGTTACGTTGTACTTGGGCCGCGAGGTGCGCTGGATGGCCGTCGGATAGCCCGCCTCCTCGTCCACCGCCCAACCCAAACGGTCGCGGACGCCAGTCTCCTCTCGCCACACCAGCCCGAAGCCTCGCACTGGCTGATAGAGCCCCGCCGGCGGCGCGATGTCCGGATCTGATTCCGGCTTGCCTTCGCCCCACTCGTCCAGGAAGACCTTAAAGGCGGGTTGTGCGCCATCATCGAAGAGCACATAGATCCAGTTCTCAACCCCGCTCCACAGCATCAAGCCGTGCTCGAAATGCTGCTCGGCCCCGTCGGTGAGGATGGGTGGGCTGCTAGGGCACTCATCTGAGGGTGGGGAGAAGAACCAGGTATCGGGGCAGCGCAGGGTCACTTGCAGCGTGGCCTGGGCCACATGTTCCGCCTCGTCGAGGACGAAAAGCACGAACCCCTCCCAATTGCGGGACTCGTCCGGAATGTCATAGTCCATCGAGCCAGTGGGCTCCACTTTCCACCAGCCATCGAGTTGACCAGTATTCATCAGGCGATACAATGTGGCCTGGCTGCCGCTGCTGGACCGCCACTCCAGAGTGATGGCGTCCCCTGGATCAGCCTCGGTTACGTTGGCGCGGAAGTAGGCGATGATGGGCTCTTCGTCTGGTGTTGGGCTCGGTACGGGAGTGAATGTATGCGTTGGGATGAGTGTCGGCGTAGGGGGCGCTGTGGGTATCGGTGTTAGCGTGGCGGTAGGCACGGGCGTTGTAGTCGGCTCCGGCGTGTGCGTGGCCGTCGGTGTAGGGGGTGTTGTGGGTATCGGTGTTAGTGTGGCAGTAGGCACGGGCGTCGAAGTCGGCTCCAGCGTAGGCGTCGGCGACGCCAGCGGCGCCGGGGTGCTGGTTGGCATTATTGCAGGAGTGGGAGTAGCCGTGGCCGATGCAATCACTGCGGGAGTGGCCGTGTGCAACTCGGCCACAGGCGTGGCAGTGGGAGCGCGTGCGCATGCTGCCAACAGTAAGAGGCTCAAGCACACTACGACGGTTCTGCTCGAAAGTAATTGTTGCATTTTCTCCGACCCCGCTCAGCCTCGGCCTAGAGGAGCATGCCGACCGAAGGCACCATACGTTCGTACTGCACACCAGGAAAAACTGTGTGGACTATTCACCCTGTGTGTGACGAAGGTTACTTTCAACGCCGGGAGGAACGCCGCTATCTGGTACATGATCTCGTCGGCCATCTGCTGGCGCACGGTGCGGGTCACTTTGATATCGCCAGCATCCAGGTGGAAAGGTTGGTCCACGACGATGCGAAAGTCGGTGCGGCGCAAGCGCGGCAGGTTGCGCCAGAAGAGTTTCCCTCCAAAGCGGACCGCCGGCAGCAAGGGCGCACCGCTGCGCAATGCCAGGAACACGACGCCAGGATGGCCCGGCTGTAGGCGACCGTGGCCGCTGCGGGCACCCTCCGGAGCCAGGCCCAGGATGCGATCCGCTTCTAGCGCCTTCAGCGCGCGGCGGAGAGCATCTATATCGGCCTGGCCTCGATGTAGCGGGACAGCTCCCCACAGATTGACCAGCAGGCGCACCACGGGATTATCCCACCTCCGTCAGGTGGCAAATGACCTGGACCTGGCGCAACAGCGGAGGAGCCATCATCCCTTCATCTTTGCAAGCTTGACCGCCAGATCCTCAACATACTCATGATTCTCCAGCTTCTCTCGCCAACCCTGCGGGATGGCTTCAATGCCAAGATAGGCTCCTGAGACGGCGCAGGCCATGGCGCCCAGGGTATCCCGGTCACCGCCGTGCAGGATGGCGCAGAAGAGGCACTCCTCGAAGGACTGGGCGTGGCGCAGAAATGAGTAGATGGCAAAGGGCAGCGATTTGTGCATGGCCACGCCGCGCCCCAATCGCCTGGCCGCGTCCCGTGGAGGAACATCCTCGGCGATCAGGGTTCTGACCAGCGCCATCTTATCCCGAATCTCCGCTGTGCGGGCGAAATCCGCCAGGCCCTGGGAGAAGCGCTCCAACGGGAACGGCTCTTGCGGATGCAGTTTCACCGCCTGGGCGATGGCCCAGGCCAGCACCGCCGCGCCGTCCACGCCGACGGGATGGGCGTGGGTAACGGACGCCGACGCGCTGGCCTGCTCGTAAAGGTCTGGCGAGTCGTGAAAGAACAGCCCCACCGGCGCAATCCGCATAGCTGCTCCGTTGCCAAACGAACCTTGCCCCCCAAACAGGCTGCGGGCCGCCTCTGAGTAGGACATCCCGTGCCTCTCTACCAGGCGGAAAATAGTGGGCGGCCCCATGGCGTATCCCCGCCAGGGCTCCCGCTTGTGGTTAGCTCTGAAGGTATCGCCCAGGTGCTGCTGGTCGAGCCGCCCGACCTGGGAGATGGCTTCGGCCAGGCCAATGGCCATGGCCGTGTCATCGGTGTAGATGAGGATGTTATTTCGCGCCACCCTTGAGCGCAGATGAGCCTCGTTTTTGCGCCAGAAAGCCATCTCGCCGATGGCGTCTCCTAGCGCGCTCCCCACCATGCCACCCAGGAACTTGGATTTCAGATCTACTCTCATTTTGGGATTCGTAACTCAGAACTCAGAACTGGGCGCATACAGAACTTGGGGGAGTACTGTAAATCTGCCACCAATTTCACGAATTAACACGAAGAAGGAAAGAGAAATTAGTGCAATTAGTGCAATTCGTGGCAAAAAAGCCCAAGATTGTCTGCGCTCCTCCAACTTATGAATACGCCCCTCAGAACCCGAAACTCTCAATCCCCCGTTGGATAGCTGGTAGAAGCCACTGCGGGCGGAGGCCCAGCCAAAGGCAGAAGACAATCATCCCCAGGATGATGAGGGAGGCAATGAAGGGTTCTCGCTTCACTTTGGGCTCAGTGGATGTGTCCAGGAGCGTGCTCAAGCCGCGCAGATAGCCAAAGGCCACGCCCGCCCCAGATAGCAGCAGAATCAGAGCCAGGTTGGGTGCAGAGAGAAGGCGATAGATGGCCCAGCGGCTGGGGAAGCCAGCGGTGAGGGGCATCCCCGCCAGGGATAGACCGCCCAGCACCAGGCCAGTCGTTGAAAGGGGCAACCGTCTGGCCGCTCCAGCCAAGTCGGCGGAGGAACCGCTCCCGGCACGGTGGCGCATCACAGCCAACCCCATGGCTGTTAACATCAGGCCCGCGGAGCGATGCGCGACCTGCAACAGGGCAGCGGTAAGAGCAGCGGGGGAAGCAACACCTAGGGCCACCAAGGTGCACCCCATGTCGCTCAAGACGGCGTAGCCCATAAGGCGACCGAAGTCCCGCTGAGCGAAAGCCAGCAGCCCACCAACAGCGGCCATCAAGAGGCCACCCAGGTGCAAGAGACGGAACACCTGGGGATCTTCGGACAGCCAGGGGTAGGATTGCAGGAGGTTCAGCATCAACAGCAGCACGACGGCGTTGGTTGCGGTCAGAACGAAGGCGGCTGCCACAGGAGGGGCGTCTGCGGTCACAGTTGAGACCCAACCGTGAAAGGGCACCACCGCCAGCAGGATGGCGAATCCCATTGCCAGTAGGGCAGCGGCGTAACGGAGGAGGGCCAGATTGTCGGGGTTGAGGGCCTGAAGATCAATCAGCCAGGGGGTTACCAGTAAAGGGAGAACAGCCAGGCTTACCATGACCAGGTACCGCAGAGCTCCTCGCCCTGGGCCTGCCCTATCGCCCTGGATGATGAAGACGGCGATGATGCTCGCTATCCACAGGAAAAAAACGGCGAAGAGGAAGAGGCGGATCATCACCGCCGCGCTGAGCAGGCTCAAGATGATCAAGCCCAAAGGGAAAAACAGGCCCCCCTGGGATATGCGCCAGGCAAAGAGGAAGGCAATGGCGGCTATCAGACAGATGAAACCCAGGGTGAAGCCGCCGGCAAGCTCCAGGGCGAACTCTCGTCCCAGCACCACCATCGGCTCGCTTAGGGCTACCTCCAGGCCAAGTACGTAGACCGGTCGGTCGAATGTCGGACCCAGGCAAAGGCTGGCCAAGGTCAGTGCCGTAGCCGAAGCGAGGGACGCCGCCAATAGCGCCCAGCGGCGCAAGAGGTAGACCACTGGGGCCAAAACAAGAGGTAGGGCCATGAGAAACAGGGGGCCAGCTATCATCTTTCCCCCTCCCCTGGTGTCAATTCAGCTCCTGGGGCTGCACCGCGTCCTGAGCTTGTCGAAGGGCCGCGTTCTGAGCTGTGTCGGAGGGCTGGTGAAGGAGCGAGATAAGCGATAGCTAGAGCGATGAGGAAGTTAGCTATCCCCAAGAAGCCGACCACGCTCAAGCTACGCTCCAGTACGGAGAAGAACAGCTCGAAGCCGGTGATGAGGGTGAGGAGCCCCATGCCGGTCTTCAGCGGCTCTTCGGTCAGCATCAGTACCAACAGACCCACCGAGGCGAGCCAGTAGCAGGCAAAGCCAATGTCCGACGGTATTTCGGGCAAGGGATAGCGTCTTGACAGACTATAGACAGCCAACCCCACGAAGAGGGTGACCAGAAGGCGAAAAGCAAAATCCGGCAGTAGGGCCCCTGCCCTAGTTTTGAATGTTGGAAGTTGGATGTTGGAAGTTGCAGAAGCAGGGTGGCGCGAATGGCCATGCTCAGCATCCTCCCGTTCCAATACCGATTCCTTTCCTCTTGCGTCCACAAGGCGAGCCGTCAGGTAGAGGACGACACAAACCAGGGCGCCGATGAGCACTTTGATCACGGCTACCTGCGGTTGGATGAGCCGAGTCAGCAACAGGCCCACCAGGACGTACTGCACCGACAGTGCAGCCAGTGAAAAACGCCAATCGCTGATGACCACGATGAAGCTGGCGGTGATGACCAACCCAACGATAGCTGGCGTGGTCGTAAGAAACGAGAATTTGGCCAAGACATCCAGCAAAGTAGGCATAGCTTTCTCACCACCCGCTCCGAAGGAACAGGAACGCCAAAAGCCCCACGACGACAATCCAACCCAAGTATCCCCCGCCCTCGCTCACCATTCCCGCTATCCGCAAAGCGCCCGCTGCACCGTCAATGATCTGACTGATGAGGCCATAAAGCCATTCCAGGCGAAGGGCTGTCGCCAGCCTCAACCAAAGGAGCTCAACTGGATCGAAGATCCTATGCCTATGACGCTGGAGCATGTATCCTCCCAGGAGAGGTACGAACAGAGCAGCCCATTGGATAATAGCTGTTGAGTGAAGCAAATCCGCCAGGGTAGGGAAGGAGGCCGCCGTTATCAAGGATTGCAACACGGGCGGATATAGCCCCAGGATGAAGATAGGCGCAGCCAGTAACGCTGCCCCTACCACGAACGACCTCTCGTAAGCAAACTCCGGTGGGAAGACACGGATAGAGAGGGCTGACCACATCCTGAGCAAGGCCGCGAAGAGGAAGGTCTCTGCCAACAAGCTCAGAGCCAGAAACGCCAGGTTGCCGCCTGCCAGCAGGAAATGGTAAAGATACCAACGACCAACAAAGCCCAGAGTCAGAGGCACACCCATCAAGGAAGCCATGGCCAGACCCGTGGCTGCTCTGGCCCAAAGACTCCCTAGCTCGGACCTATCTTGGCTCAGGAAAAGGAGGCCCAGGCAAAGGACAAGATTCAAGCTCGATGAGAGAACAATGACCACCGTGGGCGGTTTGGCAATGGCCAATGATGCGACGGTGTAGCCCACCTGGCTGATCATCGTGAAGGACAAGGTTTTGCCGAGGTCGGCTTCAATCCAAGCCAGCAGAGCGCCGATGAAAAAGGCCAGGCTGCCAGCGATGGTCAGTGCTTGCCAGTAGGGCAGTCCTACACCGGCCCAGGCCGATAGGCGGGCCAGTAAATACAATCCGGCGCTGACGGAAGTAAGATGAAGCAGGGACCGGGCAGGCAGGCCAGCTTCGACACCGATAGGAATCCAGAGGTGAAGGGGGTAGAGCCCCAGCCGCATCACAGCAGACAGCAAAATGAGGCCCCAGATGGGGACGGAAATAGAACTTGGCCTCAGAGAAAGGCCAGCGTCGCTTTGCCCCAAGAGCAAGGCTGCTGCCAGCAGGCTCAGGCAAGCCAGACAACTGAGGTTCAGGACACGGGGGACTGTCCTCATCGGCTGCCCCCCCTTGGTCCCTCCCAACCCTTCGACGAGCTCAGGACACCGCCTTGGAGGGGAAGTTGTCCTTGACCCACCACCGCCACTGGCGGCAAGGGCCCAAAGGAAAGCCAGATCAAAGACGACCCAACTTGCGCACAGGGTGATCAAGTTGGCCGAAAAGACGAAACTGAAGCCAGCGGCCAGGAGTGCCAACAAAGCAGCATGAGATTGTTCTTTTGAGTATTCGGAGTGGCCTAGGCCTGGGGTGATGGTAGCCAGTCCTGCCAGGATCATCAGGGCGGCGAAGAGGAAGGCTAAACCATCAGCATGATATGCCAGATTGCTCCCCAAGAAGGGATGCCAGCGGGAGATGGCGCCGTCGGCTGGCAAGTCCCTGGCGAGAGCAAGCAGAACCAGGGAAGCAAGACCGATTATCAACAGAGTCAGGGAGCTTCGATTCCGAGGCCCCGTGGCTCTGTTCAGGAGCAGAAGTGCCAGGGTGCCTGCTAGAAGCACGATCATGGGTATGGCAACTAAACCAGGCATGTGTTCTCCGTGACTGCCCACCTGCTCTCGCTGGACCCTAGTCCAGCGGCCTCGGCGGTCTATTGTGACCCTAGCCAAGCGTATGTCTCACAGTTGGCAACGCTGGCCATCGCTGTTGGAGCAGC
>CAZGKH010000018.1:0-18497 GCA_964525665.1 uncultured Anaerolineae bacterium
TCAGCTTGGTCACCTCCACCGCCTGCCGGTCAATGTCCACGCCGTAGATGTTGTTGAGCAGGATGCGCTTCTTCTCGGCACCGGTCAGCCGCCACTCGCCCCTTTGCCCCTGGTAGACAGCGGGCTGCTTGCGCCGGGCGTACGTGGCCGGGTCGTGATCCTCGTACCAGTGCAGGTGATAGTCCAGCAGATATTGATACGCGCCCAGCAGGAACGAACCGGAGCCGCAGGCCGGATCGAGGATCCGCAGCTTACCGATCTGCCGGGGATTCTTGTCTTCGATGAGCTGGCCCACGGTCTGCCGGACGATGTAGTCCACAATGTAGCTGGGAGTGTAATACACGCCGCCCGCCTTCTTGACCTCTGGCTTCTCCTCCACCTTGGCGCGGTGGGCGGGGGTCAGGCGAATGACCTTGCCCAGGAACTGCTCGTATACCTGGCCCAGGATCTCGACAGGCAGCACTGAGAACTCGTAGGGGCAGCGGGGGTAGTAAAGGCCAACCAGAATGGGCTTGAGCACCTTGTCATCAATGACCAGCGTTCTGGTCAGAGCGTCGGTCTGAAAGTCAAACAGTCCCGCGTTGTACTTTTCGTCGGCCCGCCGGTAACAATCGCCCAGCCGGGCGTAGATGTGGGGGCCGTTGGTGAGCGCCAGCAGTTGTCCGTAGTTCTCGATGCCCCGATCCTCGCATAAGCGCAAAAAGATGATGCGGTCAATGGTGCGCTGCACGGCGAAGTTCAGCTCGTGAACCGACAGGTCTTTGTTGCGCAGGGCGATGTTGCGCGCCAGCGCGTCGCGCCAGCCTTCGATCTCTTTGAGAAGCTCGGCGTCCACTTCGCTGGCGCCACGCTTGCCCTTGATGGCTTGCGCATAATGGTCAAGCGAGCCTTGCTGCACCGACTCTTTGGCAAATAGGCTGTGGATTTCGTCGAAGCGGTCGGGGTACTGGTCAAAGGTGAAGTACATCAGCCGGCCCACGCTGGCTTTGTCGCTGGCTCTGGGACAGCGGCGGCAGTCATAGACGGCAAACTCCTCAAAATCAGTGAGAATGCCCAACGGCAGCTTGATGCTCCAGGAATAGCGGCGCAGTTGAAAGGCCGGGCCAACGTCGCCCTTGAGCGACACCGACGGCTTTTTGGCCTCCAGAAAGAACTTGCGCGCCCCACCGATGCGGAAGGAATAGTCGGGCGCGCGAGTCTTGCCGGCCACGGTGATAGCATCCTCGTGAATCACATCCTTCGAGTGCTCCCTTTGGCCCTGCACGTTGCGCACGTCCCAACCCAGGGCCTCGAAAAAGGGATCAATAAACTCAACGCGCACGCGGGTCTCTTTGTAGCCAGCGCGTTTGTAAAGAGCCAGGTCACTACCAAAAAGCTCGACCAGTTCCACAACCTTTGGAGGTACGGTCATATTTTTCTCCTCAACCTCTGGCAGTTACTGTTCAACTGAGCTTGTCGAAGTCACCTGGGCTTGCACTGGTTAGCAGACGACAGCTTTCAGGACACACCAACAAGTTGTTATGCGGCATCATCAAGGACTTCATACTCGCTTTGAACGAGACCACTTGGGTACTGCCTAGTTTCGATATGTCGCAACTTGATGTCTCGAAAAAGTGGCCCAAACAGCGGAATGCCTGTGCCAATAAGCACGGGGATCCTCGTAATGATGAGCCGTTGAATTAACCTGGCACTGAGGAATCCCTGGATCGTTTTGCCTCCATCAATATACAGGTGTTTCGCTCCGCGCTTCGATAAGTGCTTGACCAACTCCTCCGGTAAACACGACATGGTCTCGACAGACTTAGCTATGTGTTCCGGTATGTCCAGTGAACGATTGGTAAGCACCACTACTGGCTTATCACCGTAAGGCCATTGGCCAAAGGCAAGCACTTTCTCGTAAGTATTTCGTCCCATAACCAGGACGTCAACAGTGCCCATGAATTCTTTGTAACCGTAGTCTTCCCCGCTTTCCTCACCGGTATCCTCAAGCCAATCAACATCTCCATTTTCTCTGGCGATGAAACCATCAAGACTCGTAGCGATAAACACTGACCCTTTCATAAACTCCTTCCCAATTTTGACGCATAACTCGTTATTACACGGACAACCTTCTGCCTAATCCCCCCAAAGGGGGCACCATACGGAAAGCCTCTGTATGGCATGGCTTTGCTGATAGCCGCAACGCCTGGGCCGGACTAGACCCCGTAGACTTCGTCGTAATCCTCTATCGCCGCCGCCACCACTTGCAGCGCGTACTCGCGGTCGAATACCTTCTTGATGACCATCTGCGATGTCCCGCCGGCCGTCATCTTGTAGGTGCTGAAGTAGTGCTGCAGCCGCTCGACCAGGATGTCGGGTACCTGCGAAACGTCCTCAACATCTTTCCAGAACACATCGTTCTCCAGCACGGCAATGATCTTGTCATCGGCCTCGCCACCATCAATGGCTTGAAGCCCTCCGACCACTCGAGCGTTCAGGATCACCTCAGCGCGGGTGAGGGGCCTTTCACTGATGACGCAGATGTCCAGCGGATCGCCATCGCCGCGTTCAGCTTCAGGGGACAAGGCGTGCACTCTGCGGCCGCAGTAGGTGCGAGGAATGAACCCATACAGCGTCGGAGGCTGCGAGGAGGTGCGTTGCGGTCGGTCGACGCGCATGTAACCGGTGACCTTATCTATCTCATATTTCACCAGGTCGAATGGCGTGATCTCTATGTAGGCGTGCAGGATGCGGGGTGGCTCCGGGCCAACCTCCAGTCCGTGCCAGGGATGAGGTCGCCAGCGATAAAACGGATCAGGGAAAGTCATGTGACACCTCCATCCATTAGTATTAACTTAAGGCTCAAAGGCCGTCCCCGGGGACGGGCCTCAGAGCTTAAAACGGCTACTCACCGCCAAGGTGGGCGTGGAAGACCCTGTTGAACTCTGCCGGCTTCTCGATGAACGGCACGTGGCCGGCGTCCTCAATGATGACTTCTTTGTAACTGCCACCTGCTGCGGCGTATTCCTCCAGCACAGCCCGAGTCTGGCCAATCATAGGCTGCGGGGGAAAGGCATCGTCGCCGGGCCAACCCGGTATGAAGCCCATCTTGCCCAGGAAACCGGGATCGGAGGCGGCGGTGTCGGACACGACCAGGTCGTGGCTGCCGCGCACCCACAACACGGGCGCCGTCAGCCGCCCGTCGTAGATTTTGCTGACGTCCCCGGCGTACTTGGGCGATATGGCGTTGGTCGCTCCCCAAATGCCTGGGGCCATGTACGGCCAATTGGGAGATGGGACGGAATCACCTGGCACGTCCTGCTCACCGATGTGGGTTGACAGCAGCGAAGAAAGCAGCTCTTCCTCTCGCGGGGGGACGAAAGGCGGTTTGACGAGCAGGGCGCGGATGACGGCCCGCGGCGAGAACTGGCTATCCATGCTGCGGTCCCCGTCTTTCATCCGCTGGATCAGCTCAGGGTTAGACAGGCCGCCACCGGAACCGGCGAAATCGGGGGTGGTGGGCATGCCGTCCACATCCTTCGTGCCACCAAAGCCGTAGGGCGAGCCGGGGTCAGCCATGGTCACGGTCAGGAAGCGTTCGGGATAATCCATCATCATTCGCCAAGCGACGTAGCCGCCCAGCGAGCTTCCGACGAGGTGCGCCTGCTCGATGCCCAGGTGATCGAGCAGGGCCACAGCGTCGTCCGCCAGGTCGCCCATGCCGCGCGTGGCGTCAATCTTTTTCTCCAGATCGGCCTCGCCAAAACCGCGCTGATCCGGGGCAATACCCCGATACCCATCAGGCAAGGCTACCATCGTCTCTTCCCACCAGGTCGCCGAAGAGGTGTTGCCGTGCAAGAAGAGCACGGGGACACCGTCTTCTGGGCCAGTGAAGAGCACCCGCGTGGTGATGCGATTGGTAGTGATTGTCTTGGCGGTTACGCCTTCCATTGTTGGAATGCTCTTAGCCACGCCACCCCCTCATTCACAATTCACAATTCATAGTTCACAGTTCACAATTATTCACGTCCCGACGACGATTGCTCCATCCACGCGCAACACCGCGCCGGAGATAAAGCTGGCCTCGTCCGACGCCAAGAACAGGTAGGCGTCGGCGACGTCGCGTGGCTGGCCCATGCGACCCAGCGGTATGCGGGCCTTCATGCGATCTATGATCTTTTCGGGCATGGAACTCAGTATCTCGGTGGCGATAAAGCCAGGGGCCACGACGTTGACGCGGATGTTGTAGCGGCCCAACTCGCGGGCCCACACCTTGGCCATGCCGATCACGCCCGACTTGGTGGCCACGTAGTTGGTCTGGCCAAAGTTGCCGTCCAGGCCGACGACGGACGAGGCGTTGAGGATCACGCCGCCTCCCTGCTTGATCATGTAGGGAGCCACGGCCTGGGTGCAGTTGAACACTCCCTTGAGATTGACGGCTATCACCAGGTCAAAGTCGGCCTCTGGCATCTGCTTGACCAGCTCGCCATCTTTGACTTTGACCAACTGGTTGTCGCGCAGGATGCCGGCGTTGTTGACCAGCACGTCCACCCGGCCATACTTCGCCACCACGTCATCCACCCACGCCTGCACCGCCTGCCGGTCGGTGACATCTACTCGGTAGAAAGCGACTTCCGGACCAAGTGCCTGAGCCGTAGCCTCGCCAGCCTCCTGGTTCACGTCGCAGATGACCACCCTGGCCCCTTCCTCGACGAAGCGCTCCGCCGTCGCCTTGCCAATGCCAGCCGCCCCGCCGGTGATGAGGGCCACTCTATCCTTTAGACGCATGACTTGCTCCTTTCCGCATTTCGCATTGTGTGCTGTATCCAATGGTAGATTGGGAAATTGGCTTAGGGCGCACGTAGCCACCAATCTACCAATTTACCCATCTACTGCACCCGCCCGTATTTCCTCCCCACGATGGACTGCCCCGTTGGGCTGAGGACGAAATCAATGAAGCCTTTGATCTCCCCCGTTGGCTCCTGGCGCGTTATCAGGTAGAGAGGGCGAAGCAAATGGTAGGCTCCCTGGCGGACGCTATCCGGAGTCGGCACCATCTCCTCGATCTCCAGGACCTTGACCTCTTCAGAGACATGCCCCATGGATACGTACCCGATGGCCTGCGGATGCTCCGCCACGTACTCCACCACGGCCCGGCTATTGGGCATGACTACCGCTGTCAGGGTGACACGCTTGCTCTGCATCACCAGTTCCTCGAAAACCACCCGCGTCCCCGAACCATCCTCGCGGCTGACCACCACGATCTCCCCCGCCGACCCTCGCACATCCCGCCAGTCCCAGATCCGTCCGAAGAAGACGTCCTTGAGTTGGAGCATCGTCAGTCCTTTCACTCGATTCTGGGGATGGACGACGATGGCGATGCCATCCAGGGCAATGGGCGTTGACCAGAGCGATGTGTCCTCCGGCTCTTTCCACGAGGCCATCCCGATGTCCACCTCTCCCTGGCCAACCAACTCGATTCCCAGCAGCGAGCCCCTACCCTCCACCGTGATGGTCACCTGCTTGTGGCGTTCGGCATAAGTCTGGGCTAATTCCTCTACCAAAGGCTGCATCGAGGTAGAGCCAGTCACCTGGAGGTGGACAGGCTTCTGTGGCTCCACCGCACTTGTGCTACAGCCAGCCAAGATGCCCATCAAGCAGAGTATTATGCCAATGACTTTCCTTGCCAATGTCAACCTAACCTCTCACGTAACTCAGACCTGACAGGTCTTTCTTGCAGACCTGTCAGGTCTTTGGGTTACCCTCTCATGAAGAATATGATCAGAGACACACTCCCCGCCAGCCAGCAGTAAGCGGCGAAAACGTAGAGCCTGCCCCGCTGAAGATACGCCAGCAGGAATCTGATGCACAAGTAGCCGCTGATCGCCGCCGCCAGGAAGCCAACAATGAAGGGCAGCCAGTTAACTCCAGCGGCTCCGGCCTGGAACAGTCCAACCAGTTGCAGGAGCCCGGCTCCGAAGATTATGGGGGTAGCCAGGAGGAAGCTGTAACGAGCGGCTGCTTCCCGTTCTACCCCGCGCAGCAATCCCATAGCTATGGTCGCCCCCGAACGGGAGATGCCTGGGGCGATGGACAAGCCCTGCGCCAGGCCGATGAGTACGGAGTCGAGCCAGCTTATCTGGGCAAGCGCAAGTTGTCGCTTGCCCAGCCGCTCACTGACGGCCAGAATTGCCCCTGTGACCAGCAGGAGAGCGGCCACCCGGCCAGGGGAACTGAACAGGCTCCCGAAGAAGTCCTCCCAGAGGAATCCCATCAGAGCGGCGGGCAAGGCACCCACGATGATCAGCCAGGCCAGGCGGGCTTCAAGCGGTTCCAGATTGCGCTCCACCAGGCTCCTGGCCCAGGCCGTCGCCAGGGCAAAGATGTCGCGCCAGAAGACGGCCAGGATAGCCAGCAGGGTGCCCCAGTGGACAATGGTATCGAAGACCAGACCCGGCTCTGGCCAGTTTAGAAGCCAGGGCGCCAGCACCAGGTGTCCCGAACTGGAGACGGGTATGAATTCTGTTGCCCCTTGTATGATGCCCAAGATGAGGGCTTGAATGATGCTCATTCTCTACCTCTCAGGTGCCAGGCACTTTCACCGAGACATTCACTGCAAAGGGACTTCTCAACTTGTCCTCGGCGTTGGGGCAGGCGGCTTTTTCGGAAGTGCCTGGCACCTTGGGGATTTTTAGCCGCGCTTCCCTGTTCTGCTGCCGCGCTGCGTGGGGGATGATCTCGTAGTTGGCCAGGAAATCCTTCTTAAGAGCGGAAAAGGCGCCAGCCAAGATCGCTTCTCTAATCTCCCGCATCAGATTCAGCATGAAGTGCAGGTTGTGCAGCGTGGCCAGCCGTATGCCCAGGATCTCTTTGGCCATGATCAGGTGGCGCAGGTAGGCCTTAGAGAAATGGCGGCAGGCGTAGCAGTCGCACTCCTCGTCAATGGGCGCGGCGTCGTCGGCGTGTCGGGCGTTCCTGATGTTGAGGCGGCCAGTGCGAGTGAAGAGCGCGCCGTTGCGGGCGATACGGGTGGGCAGGACGCAATCGAAGATGTCAATGCCGCGGGCCACGCCCTCGAAAAAGTCCTCCGGCGAGCCGATGCCCAGCAGGTGGCGGGGCTTGTTCGCGGGCAGGAGGGGCACAGTCACCTCCAGCATCTCGTGCATCAACTCCTTTGGCTCACCCACCGAGAGGCCGCCGATGGAGTAGCCGGGGAAATCCAGCGCGGTGACAAACTCCGCGCTCTGGCGGCGCAGATCGGCAAAAGCGCCCCCCTGCACGATGCCGAACAGGGCCTGGTCGCGGCGAGTGTGAGCGGCTCGGCAGCGCTCGGCCCAGTGGTGGGTGCGCCCCAGAGCCTGAACATTATAGTCGTAGTCCAGCGGCTCCGGGCACTCGTCGAGGCACAGGATTATGTCCGCGCCTAGTTTCTGCTGAATCTCAATGGCCTTTTCCGGGGTGAGGAAATGCTCAGAGCCATCCAGGTGAGAGCGAAAGGTCACGCCCGTCATGTCCACAGCCCGCAGGTGGGCTAAGCTGAAGACCTGGAAGCCGCCGGAGTCGGTCATGATAGGGCACTCACAGCACATGAAACCGCGCAGCCCCCCCAGGTCAGCCACAGTATCGGGACCAGGTCGCAGATAGAGATGGTAAGTATTGGCCAAGATAAGCGAGGCGCCCAGCTCGTGGAGCTCCCGTGGCGAGACAGCCTTGACCGTAGCCTGAGTGCCCACCGGAGCAAAGACCGGGGTGGGGATTTGTCCGTGCGGAGTATGTATCACGCCCGCGCGGGCCCGGCTGCGGGGGTCTTCTTTGAGTAGCTCAAAATCAAACGTCATGTCTCCTACCCTTCTCCTATGCATAAGCCCCCGTCAACATCCGTAGCGACGGGGGCTTCCCGACCCGCCAACATCCGTACCCACTACTTGATTGACGCCAGAACAGCCGAAATTTTGAGCATAGGTGGCTGTTCGGGCAAGCTCGACTTCGGCATCAATTTCCTCCTCGGTGATAGGATAGCGTTCAACGCGGGCCCACACGCGAGCCAATAGTTCCTCAAGGCGCTGATTCCACGCTGGTGGCTCAATCGCCCGTCGGATGATTTCTTGCTCCTCAGGCCTCAGTTGATGGACAACAGTCAAAACCTGATCAAGGGTCAAGTCGAGCTCGACCTGCTGCGCAATTACCTTAGGCATAAGTATCACCTCCTAAAATCAATTATACCTCAATTGACCACTCATGGCAAGAGAGGGCTTCTGAGCTTTGAGCTCAGGGTAACTATATTTGCCAACTCGCTCCAGATTTGCTATACTTCACCGTGAACCCCGTAAATCTCAGGTGAAGGCAGGGCCAGCAATTGGAAGCTAAAGACACCATGCACGAACGATTGGATGAGGCCTGGCGGGTGAGGCAGGCCCACTTTCCTCCAAAAATCGAATTCGTCTATCCCCTCGACACCGCCCTCATCAGCCTCACCGGTCATCACTGCGACCTGGACTGCGCCCACTGCGGCGGTTACTATCTTCAGCACATGACCCCCGTCTGGCAAGCGGAGGTGGGGAAGGCCACCAGTTGCCTCGTCTCCGGCGGCTGCAACGCCTCAGGGCGCGTGCCCGTGACCCGCTATCTGGAGCAAATCGAGACCATCCGTCAGGGGCGCAAGATGAACTGGCACGTGGGCCTCATTGAGGAGGCAGACCTCCGCGCCATCGCCCCCTACACCGACGTCGTTTCCTTCGACTTCGTAGGCGACGACGAGACCATCCACGAGGTCTACGGTCTGGATCGCACTGTCGCCGACTATGTAGAAACTTACCAGATGCTTCGGCGTTACACCAGGGTAATCCCTCACATCACTATCGGCTTGCGCGGGGGCGCCATCGGCCACGAGTACCCAGCTATGGAAAAGCTCCAAGAGCTGGGGGTGGAGGGCCTGGTCTTCATCGTCTTCATACCAACAGCCGGCACCCGCTACGCCGATTGCCAGCCGCCATCCATCAAGGCAGTGGTCAATATCCTGGCCGAGGCCCGGCTGCGCTTCCCCGATACGCCCCTTCATATGGGCTGCATGCGGCCGAGGGGCAAGTATCGCGCCAAGCTGGATCCTTTGGCCGTGCGTGCCGGGCTCAACAGGATCGTAAGCCCGTCGCCAGAAGCCGTGCAACTGGCCGAGAAGTTGGGACTGAACATCGTGCAAGGCCGGGAATGTTGCGTGTTCTAGCATCATTTGTTGACATTTCGCAAAAGCTGTTATATAATCACACTCGTTTAGTAAGAAACGGCGACCTAGACATGCGGGAGAGACCCGTTTGGCGACATTGTGTGGCCAATACTTGCAGTCAGCGTCCTGGGACAGAAGGGAGCAGCCTATGAACCTTTGAGACCGAGACTGGTTTGAGGCAAGTAACACTTTCTGTTTGTGCACACAACCGTTCACCCGAAGTCACGGGTGACCCATCAGCCTAAAGGAGGCAATCTGATGAAACTCAGTAATCTATTGGTCGTCAATGCCATCGTCGCGCTCGTCTACGGGATTAGCTTTGTATTGGTGCCGGCAACAGTGTTGTCAATCTATGGCGTCACACAAGGACCAGCCGTGGAACTCATGGGGCAATTCTTTGGGGTGGCACTGATCGGGATTGGTCTGCTGACCTGGTTCGCCAGGAACGTCACAGATTCCGATACACAGCGGGGCATCAGCCTCGCCTTGTTGATCTCCGATGTCATTGGCGTCATCGTGTCAGTACTAGGCACAGTTTCTGGTGTGATGAGCGCAGTCGGCTGGTCAGCCGTCGGAATCTACCTATTGTTGGCGTTGGGCTTTGCGTATTTCCAGTTTATGAAGCCGAGTGCTTCCTGAGCAACCTCCTTAGTACAGCGTCGCATAAATGCGCGGCCCTACGCGGATTCGTGGGGTAATAGGCCAGACCTCCGAGGTTTCTAGGGCCAGAACCTGCCTGAAAAGCAACTAAAAGACTTGTTTTCATGGTAAAACACTGGCGTGCGGCAAAACCTCGGAGGTCCTACCCCTCGAATCCATGTTGACCCATTAAACAAACAACAAGGAGGTGATAGCGGACACCAGAAGTGGCTATAGCCAAGGGAATGTTGGGCTGTCCCCCCTCTTTTCCCTTCTCAGAGGCCTGGGATGATTCCTGGGCTAAAACATGCCCTCGAAAGTTCGGCAAGGTCGTGGAGGAGGACTTCCCGCGACCGCAGCCGATGGGTGGGTTCGGTCAGAGACCTTCACCCAACATAGAGGGCTAAAACATGCCGTTAGGAGGAGACTAAAATGTTCAAGAGAATAGCAGTTCCGTTTTTAGTACTGACCTTGCTTGCTGCCATCTTGTCGGCGTGCCAGCAGGCGCCTAAGGTCGCCTATGGAGGGGTGATCAAGATCGGCAACGACGCTCCCATCACCGGTGCCAACCCCAAGGTGGGGGAGGGGGCCAAGTATACCCTGAATATGTGGGTCGAGGACGTCGAGAAAGCAGGTGGCCTGGACGTTGGCGGGACGAAGTACAAGGTCGAAGTGATTCACGAGGACAACGAGTACAAGGGCGAGTCCGCCGCCGCTGCAGCGACGAAGCTGATCGTGGAGGATGAGGTGCTGGCCATCATCGGGGCCTATGCCAGTGTGCAGGCCATCCCCACCGGCGAGGTCGCGGACGCTAACAAGACGCCGGACATCAGTCCCTGGTCCACCAACCCCAGGACGACTAAAGACCGACCTTGGGTCTTCCGTGGCTGCTTCCTCGACCCCTTCCAGGGACCAGTAGTGGCCAACTTCGTCACCGAGGAATTCGGATTCACCAAGGCGGCGGTGCTCTACGACGTGGCCAGCGACTACCCCAAGGGCCTGGCCGAGTTCTTCAAGTCGGCCTGGGAGGAGCTCCATGGCGCCGGCTCGGTGGTGGCTTTCGAGACCTTTACCAGTGGTGATGTGGACTTCAGCGCTCAGTTGACCAAGATCAAGGGCTCGGGCGCCGAGTTCTTCTTCACCCCCCAGTACTACTCCGAGGTGCCTTTGATCGCGAAGCAGGCCCATGAGCTGGGGTGGGACAAGCCGATCGTCGGTAGCGATAGCTGGGGCTCGGCCGAGCTGATGCCGCTCTGCGGCGACGATTGCGTAGGGAGTTTCTTCAGCACCCACTACGCTGCCGCAGGAGCCAAGGGTGCCACCAAGGAGTTCATTGACCGCTACACTGAGAAGTATGGCTACGTCCCGGACGACGTAGCGGCTTTGACCTGGGATACGGCACACATCGTCCAGCAGGCCATCCAGGATTGCGGCAAGCTCACTGGCGACCTCGCGGCGGATCGCAAGTGCATCCGCGACGCCCTGGCCAAGATCAAGGACTTCGATGGCATCACGGGCAAGATGACCTTCACCGAAGAGGGTGACCCCATCAAGTGCGCGGTCATCGTCAAAATCAACGAGGCTCAAGAGTTCGAGTTCTACAAGTCGGCTTGCCCATAGACCAGACACGGAGAGGGGGAGAATCTCCTTGTCCCCTTGTCACCCCCTCTCCTGGTCTCCTTTTTTCAAGGGAGGTACGTAGGTGACTCTGGCTACGTTTTTTCAACACCTGCTAAACGCTCTACAGTTGGGCAGCTTCTACGCCTTGATCGCCCTGGGCTACTCCATGGTCTACGGCGTTCTCCTGCTTTTCAACTTCGCCCACGGTGACGTCTTCATGGTCGGAGCCTACATTGGATTCTTCGTCTCGAGCGGGCTGGTAGCCTTCGCCTCGCTGGGGATCGTTGCCCTACCCAACTGGTTGATCCTCGTGCTGACCATCCTTCTCGCCATGCTCCTGACCTCCTTCGTAGGGATGCTCGTCGAAAGGGTGGGGTACAGACCACTGCGGGGAGTCCCTCGCGCCTCGGCTGCGATCACCGGTCTGATGATAGGGATCGTCCTGGAGACGGGGAACCTGGCTCTGTTGGGCGCCCGACGGCGCAAGTTCCCCATCTTAATCGAGACGCAGAGCTATCAGCTCGGGCCGGTTGCAGTGACTAACACCAAGATCATGATCGTCTTCCTCTCCCTGTTGCTCACGCTCGCTTTGCATCAGTTTGTGCGCAGGACCAAGTGGGGCATGGCCATGCGGGCCATGGCCTACGACTTCGTCGTCGTCCCCCTGATGGGAGTGCCGCTGAACACCATCGCCGCGCTGACCTTCGGCCTCGGCTCAGCCCTGGCAGCCGCAGCGGGGATTTTCTTCGGCATCGCTTACCCCATTCTTAATCCTTACATGGGCCTGCTGATCGGGTGGAAGGCTTTTGTGGCCGCGATCCTGGGGGGAAGAGGCTCGATCCTGGGATCGGCGCTGGCTGGGTTTCTGTTGGGATTCATCGAGATTTTTGTGGCTGCGGTCTTCCCCTCTACGCTGCGCGACGTGATCGCCTATTCGATCATCCTCCTCATTCTGACCTTCAGGCCGCATGGTTTCTTCGGTGAGCCTTACACTGCCCACCTCAGGCTGTGAGTTGGATGTTAGAGATTGGATATTGGAGATTGGAAGTTGGAGGTTGGATTTCCAATTCCCAAGATAAGGAGAGAAATCCATATGCAGATACGAGGGGGCGCTGCACCGCCCGCAGAAGCGACAACAAGAAAAACGCCGCTGGCGAAGGTTCGGTCGCAACTAGCCCAGATTCCGCTGCTGGGCTGGCTTTTCGGGACCCTGGTGGCAATGGTGATTGAGCAAGCCGTGGGCCACTCCTTGGCTCTAGCGCTTGGCCTGTCTGGCGTACCCGGCTTGTTCGGCCTGCGGATCATGCTTACCAAGCGCGCGCTGATCCCTAGTTCGGTGGCCTACGTCCTCCTGGTCTACATCCTGCCAACCTTGGCCGTCGCCCGCCTGAGCGCACCCCTGGCGAACAGGCTGGCCAGGCAGCTCCTCGACAGGTTTCCACTCTGGGTCTCGCTGATCGTCCACCTGGGGCTGTTCTACGCCACGATGCATTTGTGGGGAGACATCAGTGCCTACCGAATGCTCTTTCTGAACTTCGTTTTGATATCCATCATCCTCACCCTCAGCCTGAACCTGGTGAATGGCTATATGGGGGAGTTCTCCTGCTCACACCCTGGGTTCATGGCACTGGGGGCTTACGGCGCCTCGATCCTGACCGTCTTGTTCTTCGTCAACGACGACGTCTTCGGGGCTCCGCTGCTCCCTCCAGCACTGGGGCCGTTTTTGTTTCCCCTCGCGCTTATCGGCGGCGGACTGTTGGCCGCTGTGGGAGCCCTGTTAGTGGCCATCCCCTCTTTCCGGACCAGGGGTGACTATCTGGCCATCATCTCCCTGGCGTTCATGTTCATCGTCAAGAGCTTGATCGAGAACCTGGAGATCTTCGGGGGGCCCCGCGGCTTCATGAACCAGCCCAAGTGGGCCAATCTACCCACCGTGTTTGCGTGGATGGCGATCTGCGTGTGGATGATCTACAACTTCACGCGCTCCACGATCGGAAAGGCAATGTGTGCCGTGCGAGATGACGAAACCGCTGCCAGTGCCATGACAGTCAACACCCGGCGCACAAAAATGGTGACCTTCCTCTTCGCCGCCTTCTGGGCTGGCGTGGCGGGCGGGCTCTTCGCCCACGTGATCGGTTATATCAATCCCGGCACCTTTGGCGTGTACAAGCTCAGCGAGATTCTGGCGATGGTCTATCTAGGGGGGTTGAACTCGGTTGTCGGCTCCATCGCCGGCGCGGTCGGCCTCCAGCTCCTGATGGAAGTGCTTCGCCCGCTGCAGCTCTTCAAGTGGATCGTGATTCCCGTGCTGCTCATCGTGCTCATGATCCGGCGGCCAATGGGCCTGATTGCCTTCACGGAAGTCAACGTCAAGGATCTTTTGCAGCCCAGGAGACCCTAAGGGTTTCCAATACCCTGAACCGGAGGCGGTCTGGGGAAGAGAGGTGAGATATGCCCCTACTTCAAGTTAAGAACATGACCCATTTCTTCGGCGGTTTGCGCGCCGTCCACAACTACGAACTGGAGATTGAGCCAGGCCAGGTCAGAGGGCTGATTGGCCCCAACGGAGCGGGAAAGACCACCATCTTCAACCTCATCACAGGCATCTACCAGCCTACTGAAGGGGAAATCATCTTCAATGGCCAGAACTTGGTGGGGCTTAAGCCTTACCAGATCGCCGCCCAGGGCGTCTGCCGGACATTCCAGACCCTTCGCCTGTGGAGGCACATGACCGTCCTGGATCACGTGAAGCTGGCCCGCTACTCGAAGATCCACTACGGATTGATCGGTGCTTTCTTCGGCACAGGTCAGCGCCGCAGAGAAGAAACCGAGAGCGAAGAGATGGCTTATGACCTTCTGGAGATGGTGGGGATCCGCCACCTGGCGGACCAGGTGGTGATCAACCTGCCCTACGGCGTCCAGAGAAGGGTGGAGATGGCCAGAGCACTGGCTTCTGAACCCCAGTTGTTGCTCCTGGATGAGCCCACCGCAGGGATGAACCCGGAAGAGCTGATTGAGATGATGGAAATCACACGGCGGATACGAGACGACCTGGGGTTGACCATCTTCCTCATCGAGCACAGGATGAAAGTGGTCATGGAGCTCTGCGAGATCATCCAGACCCTGGACTTCGGGGAGGTCATCGCCGAGGGCCTCCCGGAAGAAATCCGAAGCAATCCCAGGGTCATTGATGCCTATCTGGGCAAGGAGGGGATAGCCTGATGCTGCTATCGGTTGAGAATCTGAGGGTTTCTTATGGGGGGATCAGAGCCCTCCACGGCATAAGCTTCCAGGTAGATGAAGGAGAGATTGTGTGCATCATCGGGGCCAATGGGGCCGGCAAGAGCACCACGCTGAGAGCGATCTCTCGTCTGGTCCCCACTGAACCAGGAAGCAAGATGATCTACATGGGGAAAGACCTGTTTCATTATCCCGCCGACAAGGTGGTCAGTGAGCTCGGCATCTCTCACGTCCCTGAGGGGAGGCGCCTGTTCGGCAACCTGACCGTCATGGAGAACCTGAAGCTGGCCACCTTCGCCCGCAAGGATGGCCCAGAGATCAAGCGGGATCTTGACTTGGTGTTCTCACTCTTCCCGCGTCTGGCAGAAAGGGAGACCCAGAAGGCCGGCACCCTGAGCGGCGGGGAACAGCAGATGCTGGCCGTCGGCAGGGCTCTCATGAGCGGAAGGAAGATGATGCTTTTGGACGAGCCCTCCATGGGCCTGGCTCCCGTGTTGATGATGAGCCTGTTCGACGCGCTGAAAGACATCAACCAGGAAGGAACAACCATCCTCCTCGTAGAGCAGAACGCCCGCCTGGCCCTGCGCTTCGCCAGTCGTGGCTACGTGTTGGAGACTGGAAACGTGGTGCTGGAAGGAAGCTCCGAGGACCTGGCCGAGAACCCGCAGGTGAAGCAGGCTTACCTGGGAGGATGAACGAGTAGATAGTTTGGAGTTTGGAGTTTCGGGTTTCGAGTTCAACTCGAAACTCACAACTCAAAACCCGAAACTCAAATGGACCTGATTATCCGAAACGGCACAATCGTCACCGCTACCGAGACCTATCAGGCCGACATCAGCATTGAGAATGGCGTCATTGCGCTCATCGGGCAGCCCCCCCTCTTTCCCCCCCAACCCTTCGACCTTGCTCAGGGCAGGCTTTGGGGGGGAGGAAGGGAAGTTGAGGTGATTGATGCCACCGGTAAGTACGTCATGCCGGGTGGCGTTGACGTCCACGTCCACCTGCAGATGACCATCGGCGGGATCACCTCCAGCGATGACTTCACCACCGGCACCATCGCCGCCGCCTGCGGGGGCACGACTACGGTTATAGACTTTATTGATCCCAAACCAGACCAGAGCCTGCACCAGGCAGTGGCCGACCGGCGTGCGCAGGCCGACGGACGCACGGCCATTGACTACGGCCTACACCTGACGGCCACCAATGCCCGCCCCGAAACCCTGGCTGAGATAAAAGAGCTGGCCGCCGCTGGCTACACCAGCCTCAAGCTCTACACCACCTACCCGTCCCTGATGGTGAACGACGACCAGATGCTAAACCTCATGGCCGCAGCCGCCACCTGTGGCATCCTTCCCATCGTACACACCGAAAACCACTGGGCTATCGAGTACCTCAAGAAGAAGTTGCTGGCCGAGGGCAAGACCGAACCCCGCTATCATCCTCGCAGCCGCCCTCCCCTGGCCGAGGCCGAGGCAGCAAACCGGGTTGTTGCTCTGGCCCGCCTCACGGAGTGCCCCGTTTACCTGGCGCATCTGACCTGCCGGGAGTCTTTGGAGGTGGTGCGAAGATACCGCGCCCAGGGGCAGCGCGTCTACGGCGAGGTGTGCACCCAGCACTTGATCCTCTCCGAGGATGAGTACGAGCGGCCCGGCTTCGAAGGAGCCAAGTTCGTGCTCTCGCCGCCCCTCAGGGACAAGTCCAATTGGGAACCCCTGTGGCAAGCCCTGGCCGACGGCACCCTTCAGGCCATCTCCACCGACCACTGCCCCTGGAATTTCGCCACTCATAAACAACGAGGCCGTAACGACTTCACTCAAATCCCCAACGGTGCGCCTGGCATAGAGACCCGTGTGCCCCTAATCTATCACTTCGGCGTAAACGAAGGCCACCTCTCGATCAACAGATTCGTGGAATTGGTGTCCACTGCCCCCGCCAGGCTGTTTGGCCTTTGGCCCCGCAAAGGCGCCATCGCCGTTGGCTCCGATGCCGACCTCGTGATCTTCGATCCGCACCAGGAGCACACCCTGACCACAGAGAACCTACATACGAACGTGGACTACAGCCCCTACGAGCACATCACCGTCAGAGGCTACCCCGTGATGACCATCGCTGGCGGAAAGGTCATCATCAGAGACAACGAGTTTGTAGGCCAGGTGGGAACGGGAGAATTTCTCGAGCGAAAGCCTTTTTCTGAGGTATGAGGGATGGGGGCAAACGTCAAACGTGAAACGTCAAACGTCAAACTGACCTGGGCTGAGATAGACCTGGACGCCATTGCCCACAATGCACGAGAACTCAAGCGACACATTGGGGAAAAAACAAAGCTGATGGCCGTAGTCAAGGCCAACGGCTACGGCCATGGCGCGGTACCGGTAGCTGAGACAGCCCTGGACAATGGGGCCAGTTGCCTCGCCGTGAATCGCACGTTGGAAGGCGTCCAGTTGCGCCAGGCGGGGATCACTGCTCCCGTCTTGATCCTGGGCTACACCCTGCCGACTCAGGCGGAAACCATCGTCCGCTGGGACCTAACTCCCACAGTGAACACCCTCGAACAGGCCCAAGCCCTCTCTGCCACAGCTCTTCATCAAGGTAGGGTGCTCCCCATCCACGTCAAAGTAGACACCGGACTGGGCCGCTTCGGTCTGCTGCCTGATGAAGTTGTGGGCTTCGTCCAGGTCATATCCACGTTGCCCGGCCTCGTCATCGAGGGCATCTACACCCACTTCGCCATAGCCGATGCTGCGGACAAGACATACACTCTTCAGCAGCTCGAAACCTACCGTGAAGTGGTGAAAGGGCTAGAGGAAGCGGGCTTCACTATCCCCATCAAACACGTGGCCAGTAGCGCCGCTACTTTGGACCTGCCAGAGACACACCTGGACATGGTGCGTTGCGGCATCATTCTCTATGGCCTGCGCCCCTCAACTGAAGTGGAGCCGACCATCCCCCTGCGCCCGGCCATGACCCTCAAGAGCCGGGTGGCCCGAGTGCGCACCCTCCCCGCTGGTTCCTCCATCAGCTACGGCTGCACCTATACCACCAGCGAGCCTACCCGCGTGGCCCTGGTGCCCGCCGGCTACGGTGACGGCTATCACCGCCTGATCTCCAACCGAGGCCAGGTGCTCATTCGCGGGCAGCGCGCCCCCATCGTGGGGCGGGTCTGTATGGATCAGTTCGTAGTGAAAGTCAGCCACATCCCCAACGTGCAGCAGCACGACGAAGTAGTGCTCCTGGGGCGGCAAGGCGACGATGAGATCAGTGCTGAGAAAGTAGCTGCCTGGGCCGAAACCATCAACTACGAAGTGACCACCAGCATCTTGCCACGGGTCACGAGGGTGTACCTCAAAGACGGCCAGGCCGTGGCTGTGCACCCTCTGGTCGAGACAACCCAGTAGATCCAATTTGCTCACCCTGGATCCCTTCGACAGCCCTTCGATACGCCTGCGGCTACTCAGGACGAGGCTCAGGACAAGCGCCAGATCCAGGGCAAAAGCGGGGATTTGACAATCCCCTTGAGCAGTGACAGTAACTACATACTGGCCTAAAGGCAAAGCGGGAGGCGTGCAATGCTTCCCTCTTTTGGCATGGGTCGGTATGGGAGATATCGAGCATCAGATGAGCAATGGAACAGGGAGCGCGGACTTGAGCCACGCTCCCTTTTGACGTGCTCCGTTCTAGGTGGTATAATCTGTATCTGAACCCCATCCTTAAAACTGAAAACTAAATACTGAGATAGATAGGAGAGCAATCTACCATGATTCGATTGAAAAAATACCTGAAACCTTATCTGACCATGATC
>CAZGKH010000019.1:0-18430 GCA_964525665.1 uncultured Anaerolineae bacterium
TGTTCGTCGCTTCTGGTGATGTAGCCGCAGCACAGACAGGCTTGCAGCAAGCCTGCGTGGATGCTGGCGTCTGCCAGTAAGCAGCTAACCAGCGAGGCAGCCCGGTCCTTTGGGCTGCCTCGCTCCTTGTTTTTAGAACCTTCTGAGCTGCGCCATGTCGCGTGCGCGCCACTCATAGGGGCAAGAACTCCAAGTGTCATCGCGAGGCGGTGCTTTTCCGCCGAAGCGATCCCCAATTTGCGAGATGGAGATTGCTTCGGCAAAAAACGCCTCGCAATGACACAGCCACTTTGTTTCTTGGTTAGGAGAGACCTATGCGACGTTTGAATTGGGAGCGGGTTGTCTCAATCCTGCTGATCTCGCCAGCGGTGGTTGCCATCGCCATCTTTGTGTACGGCTTCATCGGCTGGACTGCCTACTCATCGCTGACCAAGTGGGACAAGCTCCTCCCCGACTTTACCCTGGTCGGGTTAAGTAATTATCGAAAACTGTTCGCTAATCAACGTTTTCAGATTGACCTGCGCAACACCGTGGTTTTCACGGTGATATTCTTGATTGCCTGTCTCATCATTGGGTTCGTGCTGGCCTTCTTGCTGGACCAGCGCGTCAGGGGTGAGGGGATCTTCCGCAGTATCTACCTGTTCCCGATGTCCATTTCCTTCATCGTCACCGGTGTGGTCTGGCGCTGGTTGCTCAACCCCGGCAGCGCTGAGTTGGGCAGCACAGGGGTCAATGCCCTGTTCGACATGGTCGGGCTGGGCTTCCTCAAGACGGGATGGTACACCGATCCCAATATCGGGATCAAGGCCGTGGCCATTGCCGCCACCTGGCAGATGTCTGGCTACACCATGGCCATGTACCTGGCCGGCCTGCGTGCCATCCCCGAAGAGCTGCGCGAGGCGGCACGGGTGGATGGAGCCTCGGAGGTGCAGATCGTCCGGCACATTATTCTGCCTCTTCTACAACCGATCACCCTCAGCGCGGTCATCGTCCTGGGACACATTTCGCTCAAGATCTATGACCTCATCGTGTCCATGACCGGGCCTGGCATCGGCTTTGCCACCGATGTGCCCGCCTATTACATGTGGGATACCACTTTCAGGGGCAACCATTTCGCTCGGGGGGCAGCGGTCGCTATCATCCTGCTGATAATGGTCGCCGTCCTCATCGTCCCATACCTGGTGTGGAGCACCCGCACGGAGGCCGAAGTATGACCACCCAAACGCGCGAACTGCGTAGAAGCAAGAAACCGCCATTGCGTTGGCAGCGCGTGGCACTCTATGCCGTCCTGGTTGCCTTTGCCATCTTTTACCTGATGCCGGTGTACGTCCTGATCGCCACCGGTTTGAAGAGCTTTGCTGAGGCAAACCTGTACCGCATGTGGGACTTGCCAAAGGGGCTGCATTTTGATAGCTACGTCAAGGCCTGGTTCGGCAGCGAAGCGGAGGGCTTCCGCGGGCTCAACGTGAACTTCATGAACAGCGTCTACCTCACTATTCCAGCCACCATCATTTCAGCCCTATGGGGTTCGATCAACGGCTATATTCTGTCCAAGTGGAAGTTTCGGGGCTCGGACGTGCTCTTCCCACTGCTCCTATTTGGGATGTTCATCCCCTATCAGAGCATCCTCATTCCGCTGGTGCAGACTCTTCAGAAGATCAATCTCTTCGGAGTCAAGTTCTACGGCTCCATCCCGGGCCTGATCCTGGCCCACGTGATCTATGGCATCCCCATCACCACCTTGATCTTCCGCAACTACTACGCCGCTGTGCCTACGGAGTTGGTTGAAGCGGCTCGGATTGATGGGGCCAACATCTTCGGTATTTATCGGCACGTATTGTTTCCGCTATCCGTGCCGGGCTTCGTGGTGGTGATGATCTGGCAATTCACCTCCATTTGGAACGATTTCCTGTTCGCCGCTACGGTCACCAGTAACCCTGCCACCCAGCCTATCACCGTCGGCCTGAATAACCTGGCCGGCAGCTACATCGTGGAGTGGAATGTGCAGATGGCCGGGGCGCTCATGACCGCGCTGCCTACCCTGCTGGTGTACATCTTCTTGGGCCGCTACTTCATGCGTGGGTTGATGGCAGGGTCGCTGAAAGGTTAGACCGATAGGGACAACGGACGGGGAGGATTCAACGGACTAATGGGGCATCTCCGGATGCCCTTTTTGTTTTGTGGGATGTCTGTGGTATAATTTGTGGAACTCACTACAGCGGATTGGGAAAGGAACGAATATCGAAGTGGAATACATCCAGAAATACCTCAACGAGATAGGCCAGGTGGTGCACAATCTGCCCCAGGTCGAGATCGCTCGCACCATTGACATTTTGGCCCGGGCCCGAACCGAGGGGGGGCGGATATTTGTGATGGGCAACGGCGGCAGCGCGGCTATGGCCTCACACTTTGCCTGCGATCTGGGCAAGGGTACAGTGCAGGAGGGGAAGGCGCGCTTCAAGATAATCTCCCTGAACGACAACGTCCCGCTGCTGACGGCCTACGCCAACGACTTTGGCTACGAGACAGTCTTCGCCGAGCCGCTGGCCTCGCTGGCCGAACCGGGCGATGTAGCTATGGCCATCAGCTCCAGCGGAAACTCGATCAACGTGCTGCGGGCCATGGACGTGGCGCGGGAGCATGGCCTCACCACCATCGGTATCACGGCCTTCGAAGGCGGTAAGCTCAAAGAGAAAGTAGACGTGTGCGTGGTCGTGCCCGCCGATTCCCGGCACCCCGACGCCATGCAGCACGCTGAGGATGGCCAATGGGTGGTGCTTCACACCATTTTTGTCGTCATACGCCAAGGGGTGAAGTGAACGTGGGGCAGGAACGGCTTCTGCTGGCCCTGGACTTCGGCGGCACCAAGCTGACGGCGGGCGCCGTTTCCACTTCCGAGCTGGCCGCATCCGGCGAGCGCGGCTGGCGGGCTCACCGGATGGCCCCCTCACCGCCCGGCAGCAGCGCCCAGAGCGACCTGGAGATCATGATGGGGTTGGCGCGAGACCTGCTGGCTAGCCCCCCCAGAATGAGTTTCGAGTTTGGAGTTTCGGGTTTCGAGTTGAATGAACTCGAAACTCTGAGCCCGAAACTCCAAACCGACCATGCGGGGGAGGAAGCCGAGGCGCCTCTGGCCGCGGTGGGGGCCAGTTTCGGCGGGCCGGTGGACGCGGACCGGGGACTGGTGCTACTGTCGCACCACGTGCCTGGCTGGGAAAAGTTCCCTCTACGTGACTGGCTAAAAGATCGGTTCGGTGTCCCTGCTGCCGTGGACAACGATGCCAACGCAGGAGCTCTGGGCGAGCACCGCTTCGGTGCCGGGCAAAGCTATGACAGCCTGATGTACATCACCGTCAGCACCGGCGTCGGCGGGGGCTGGATTCTGAACGGACGGCCCTGGCGCGGCGCAGACGGGATGGCCGGCGAGATCGGGCACACGGTAGTGGACCCCAATGGCCCACTCTGCCTGTGCGGCAAGCGGGGCTGCGTCGAGCGGCTGGCCTCAGGGCCATACATCGCGCAAAGAGCCCGCGAGTGGCTAGAAGCACAGCCAGAACGAGGCCGTATCCTGCGCACCCTGGCTGGGGGTGATTTGGATGTGATCACCGCTAAACTGGTGGCTCAGGCAGCAGCTCAGGGAGACGACCTGGCCTGGGAGGCATTGGAAATCGCGGCCTGGGGGCTGGGAGTGGGCATCGGCAACGCGGCTCACCTGGTGAATCCAGAGTGCTTCGTGCTGGGCGGCGGCGTGACCAAAGCGGGCGAGCGATTCTGGGAGGTAGTGCGCCGCACCGCCCGCGAAACAGCCCTGCCGGAAATCCACTTTGACGTGATACCCGCTGCGCTGGGCGACGATGCGCCCCTGTGGGGAGCCATCGCCTTGGCAGAAGAACTGGTCAACGCTTAGAATTCAGGGGCGGTTCACGAAGAAACACTGAAGGTGTTTTTATCGAAGCAGTCTTGAACAACGAGTACTTGTTGGCGCTAGCGCGCCCATCAAATCTCATGGAGGTACAACAATGAATAAACCAAAGAACGATCCTACTAGCCGTAATCCCCACCAGCGCGTGGTGATTACCGGTATGGGCGCGATCACGCCGGTTGGCCATACAGTGGCTGAGACGTGGGATGCACTCAAGGCGGGCCGCTCTGGGGTAGCGCGCATGACCATACTCGACCCTACCCCCTGGGCTTGTAAAATCGCCGGGGAGTTGAAAGGGTTCGACCCGCTCCAGTTTATCCCCCGCAAGAAGGTCCGCCATATGGCTGTTGCCAGCCAGATCGCAGTCATTGCCACCGGCCAGGCGCTGGAAGACGCCAGTCTCGACCTGGAGCAAGAAGACCGAGACCGGATCGGCGTGTTTATCGGGACGGCGGGTGGAAGCAGTGTGGAGGAGACGGAACAGACATTTCAGCAACTGATGGACAAGGGGCCGGGGCGGTTGTCTCCTTTTCAAGTTGTGCGGCTGTGGCCCAATATGGCTTCGTACTTCATCGCCGAGAAGTACCAGGTGCGCGGGCACAGCGGCACCATCTGCACCGCCTGCGCCGCGGCCACGCAGGCCATTGGCGAAGCAACTGAAGTGATTCGGCGGGGTGAGGCCGAGGTGATGATCACTGGTGGGACGGAGAGCATGATGTCCCAGACGATGTTGGCCGGTTTCATCGCCATGCGCGCTCTGGCCGTCAATTATAACGATGAGCCGGAGCGGGCGATGCGTCCCTTCGAAGCCAACCGCGAGGGGTTTGTCGGAGCTCAGGGCAGTGCCATGCTCATTCTGGAGAGCCTGGCCCACGCCCAGTCCCGGGGCGCCTGTATCCATGCCGAAATATTGGGCTTTGGCACTTCGAACGACGCCTTCCACATGATCGCCCCCGATCCCGCAGGGAACGGCGCCGCTCTGTCCATACGCCGCGCCCTGACCAACGCCGGCGTGGAGCCGGAAGCCGTCAGTTACATTAACGCCCATGCAGCCAGCACCCCTCTGGGAGACCTGACTGAGACCAAGGCCATCAAGGCGGCCTATGGAAAACATGCCTATGAGATCCCCATCAGCTCGACCAAGTCTATGATCGGGCACATGATGGGAGCCACCGGCGCAGTGGAGGCCATAGCTTGCGTCATGAGTATCCAAGAAGGGATCATTCATCCCACCATCAACTACGAGACGCCCGACCCTGAGTGCGACCTGGATTACGTGCCCAACGAGGCGCGCCAGGCCGACGTCAAAGTGGCCGTGTCCAATAGTTTTGGCCTGGGTGGGCAGAACGCCGTATTGGTGCTTGGCGCTGTCCGATAGTCACAGATACCCTGAGGTGTATTATGCCGGAGTACCGAAACTGGCTTCTGAGTGAAGAAGCACACATCGCCACCCTGACTCTCGATCGGCCGGATGCCATGAACTGCCTGACCGCAGAGACGCTGTTCGATCTCCGCGACATCACCGCGTATCTGCGCACAAAAAGAGATGTCTGGGTGGTCATTGTTCAGGGGCAGGGCAAGCACTTCTCAACTGGCATGGACATCGGCGAGATCAAGGTAGGGCTTGGTCAATCAGAGCAAGCAAATCGTGAACACTTGCTGAGTCTTCAACAGTGTCTCGATGAGTTCGAAGCGTTGGAGAAACCAACCATTGCCAAGTTGCGCGGTTTCTGCATCGGTGGTGGTGTGATCTTGGCCCTGTGCTGTGACTTTCGCATCGCGAGTCAACGCACGACTTTTGGCTTGCCTGAGGTCAAACTTGGCATCCCGGTTCTCATGGGGACCCAGCGTCTAACCCGCGTGGTTGGAGTGGCGGCAACGAAGGAAATGATTCTGCTGGGTGGGCGCTTCGATGCCGCTGCCGCTCAGGCTTACGGGCTGATCCACAGGGTCGTGCCTCCGGACGAACTCGATGCGGCGGTTGCGGCCCTGGCGGACAAGTTCACCAGATTGCCGCCGCGCACCGTGGGGGTCGCCAAACGCATCATCAATTCAGGCTACGATCTGTCAATGCGCGACAGTCAGGATGTGGAGATTGATGCCCTGGCTGAGTTGCTGGATAGCCCCGACACGTGGGAAGCCATTGAGAGTTACTCTGAGAAACGCCGGCCGCGTTTTATTGGAGAGTGATGAGATCGAGCAAGTCGTCCGTTGGTTAGCGCAACACGACGATAGGCCATACACCTGAGAAAGCAGTAGAGCGAAACTCACCCTGTGAGACGGCCCGGGGACGGGCCTACGAGCGGAAAACAGGGTTGCTTTTGCGCTAGTGTCTGAAAAAGTACAAGCCCCGGCGATCACGATCCTCGCTGGGGCTTGTGGGTTGTTGCAGTTATCCTAGGCTTAGAGCTTCACCACGTCGGTGGCCTGGGGACCTTTGGGGCTGCTCTCGATGGTGAACTCCACCTGATCGCCTTCTTCCAGGTTGCGGAAACCCTCACCCTGGATAGCCGAAAAGTGGACGAACACATCGTCGCCGCCTTCACGCTGAATGAAGCCGTAGCCTTTTTGGCCGCTAAACCACTTCACCGTACCGGTCACTCTTTCACTCACTGGCTGTCACCTCTCCTTCCCTTTTGATATGCGTAGGGCGGAGTGAGTTTGTTCTTTGGTTCTGCTTGTCAGCCTGTGGTGATTACACCTTGAGCTGCCCATATAAACCAACGAACCGCCCAACGCGATAAGAAGCTCGGGCGGTTCATCGTTTGAACTCCAAACAAGATCTTACTGCGTCCTACATTTGTTATCATAGCATATTTTTCTTCTTCTGTCAAATGTCAACCGCGCAGATGGCTTTTAGGTGTTGCCAAAGGAGCTAAAACCTGGTATACTTATTGAAGCTGTGGCCCAAGCCCAGTTATGAAGATTCATCAAGGAGGGAGCCAATCCGCCATGGATACCCGAAGAGAGCTGGAAACACTATTTGAAAAGCACGGCTATACAGACTTCAGGTGGATTCACCCCCAGGACATCGTTGTTTCCCAGTGGGTGCGGATGAAATGCACGTTCGGCTGCGCAGAATATGGCCGAAATGCATCCTGCCCCCCAAATGTTCCGGCTGTTTCAGAGTGCCGACAGTTTTTTGGCGAATACGATACGCATGTGCATTTGTGCAAACACCACCGTTGGGGTATAATCAGGGCGAGTTCTGGTCGTCGTTCGAGGCTCGGCGGCGACAGCTACTGGTTGAAATCCTTGACCGGAGGTTTTCTTGATGGAGATATTGGAGAATAGGGATCAGTGGCTGGCCAACTTCCAGGAAGGCTGGCTGGCCCATTATCAGCAGACGGGCGAGATTGACTGGAAACGCTATCCGCATCCCAGGAACAGCGTTGCGCCAACGGGACCAGGTATTGATCTGAAGACCAGTCGCTTGATGTTGATCTCATCGGCGGGCGCCTACCAGCCTGAGCACCAGCAACCCTTCGATGCCGCCAACCCCCTGGGCGACTACAGCATCCGTTCAATCCCTTCGTCTACGCCGTTGGACGCGTTGGCCATCGCACACGACCACTACGACCACGCGGCGGTCAATCAAGACCCCCAGGTATTGATACCGCTGCGTCACCTGGAAGACCTGGCAGCCGAGGGCGTGATCGGCGAACTGGCCCCCTCGATGGTCAGCTTCATGGGCTATCAGCCCGATGTCACCCAGGTAATTGACGAGACGATCGCGGCTACCCTACAGGCAGCTCAGGCGGAGGGGGCTCGCGCTGCCTTGCTCGTGCCGGCGTGACCGATCTGCTGTCAGTCCGTTGGACTGATCGCGCGGGCATTGGAGCTCAACGGAATCGCCACGACGCTCACGAGTTGGAATGCAGGCAGGACCCGCCTGACGGCACCGCCACGGGCAACCTTTACCAAGCTGGTACGCGGCTCCACCCTGGGACGGCCTCATGATGCTGCTCAGCAACGCCGTGTGCTGGACGCCACACTGGCGTTGCTGGCGCAGGACGCACCGCTCGCTCCGCTGTATTTGAGCGAAAAGTATGAGACCTAGTCTGTAGTCCAGTGAGAGCAAACGAAGAGACGGAACAGATAGATAGCAGAAAGCTCGAAGAAATAGATGATCTGAACAAGGCCACCACCATTCATGGAAGCTCGGCAGACTGCACTGAGCAAAGTCCCCACCTGGCTCTGGCAGCCCGAAACTGTGCGCTGGTTGGTTACCGCCCTGGTATTGCCACTGGCGCTATGGATCGCCCAATACGTCTTGCAGCGCGTGTTGGGCACATAAAGAAACCAAGAAGGAGGAACAACGTGACCGATCCAACGCTCAAGACCATGGGCCAGCAATTTGGCCGCCGTTCCTGGGCGGAACCCTGGAAGATCAAGATGGTGGAGCCGATCCGTCTCACCAGCCGCGAGGAGCGGGAGCGAGCTTTGAAAGAGGCTGGCTACAACTCTTTTCTGCTGCGCTCCGAGGACGTCTACATTGACCTGCTCACCGACAGCGGCACCAGCGCCATGAGCGACCGTCAGTGGGCCGGCATCATGATGGGCGACGAGGCTTACGCCGGCAGCAGGAATTTCTACCACCTGGAGGAGGCAGTGCAGACCTACTACGGCTATCGCCACGTGGTGCCTACCCACCAGGGGCGGGGCGCTGAGCACCTGATCAGCCAGGCAGTCATCAAGCCCGGCCAATATGTGCCTGGCAACATGTACTTCACCACCACCCGTCTCCACCAGGAACTGGCCGGCGGTACTTTTGTGGACGTGATCATTGACGAGGCCCACGATCCAAGCAATCTGCATCCTTTCAAGGGCGATGTGGACCTGAGCAAGCTAGAGGCGTTGATCAAGCGAGTGGGCGCTGAAAAGATCGCCTACGTCAGCCTGGCAGGCACGGTGAACATGGCAGGGGGGCAGCCAGTGAGCATGGCCAACGTGCAGGCTCTGCGAGAGCTGTGCGACCGCTACGACATTCGCATCTACCTGGACGCCACCCGCATGGTCGAGAACGCGTTCTTCATTCAGGAGCGGGAAGAGGGGTATGCGGACAAGTCCATTGCCGCCATTCTGAAGGAATTCTGCAGTTATACCAACGGCGCCTGGATGAGCGCCAAGAAAGACAACCTGGTTAACATCGGCGGCTGGCTGGCGGTCAATGACTATGACCTCTTCGACGCGCTCCGCAACATGGTGGTGATCTACGAGGGGCTACACACCTACGGGGGCATGGCTGGGCGCGACATGGAAGCCCTGGCCATCGGTATCGCCGAGGCTGTAGAGGATGACCACGTGCGCTCTCGCGTGGGTCAGGTGCTCTATCTGGGCGACCTGCTGATCAATTGGGATATCCCTATCGTGCTTCCGGTGGGCGGCCACGGCATTTTCCTGGATGCCAAAGGCTTCTATCCTCATATCCCTCAGGATCAATTCCCAGCCCAAGTTCTGACAGCTCAACTCTATCTGGATTCAGGGGTTCGCAGCATGGAACGAGGCATCGTCAGCGCGGGGCGCGATCCTAAGACCGGCGATCACCGCCATCCGGCTCTGGAGTTGACGCGGCTGGCCATTCCCCGTCGTGTCTATACCCAGGCACACATGGACGTGGTCGCCGAGGGAATCAAAGCAGTATACGATGGGCGAGAGCGGGCGCGGGGCTTGCGGATGGTCTACGAGCCTGAGTACCTGCGCTTCTTCCAGGCACGATTTGAAGCCATCGCGTAATCAGAAACCAGGGTTTTCGCTCAAAGGTGCTTCTCAAGGGTACTGCAAATGCCAGTAATCGCATGTATTTTGTGTGCAGAGGATTCAAAACCCTGGTTTCTGGCCGCTACTCTAGGACGAAACGACCATGATTGATCCTACCTTTCCACTAATTGACCTGCATCGTCATCTGGATGGCAACGTGCGCCTGGAAACGATCTTGCACCTGGGGCGTCAACACAATCTGTCATTACCCGCCTGGGATATCGAGGGGCTGCGCCCCCACGTCCAGGTGACGGAACCCCAACCCGGTGTCATGGCCTTCATCGCCAAATTCGAGTGGATGATGGCGGTGCTGGTGAATTACGACGCCTGCCGCCGAGTAGCGTACGAGAACGTCGAGGATGCCCAGCGAGAGGGCATTGACTACGTTGAACTGCGCTTCAGCCCATGTTTCATGGCCGAGGCCCACGGCCTTGATCCAGCGGGGGTGGTGGAAGCCGTCGCCGATGGCGTGGAGGCGGGGGCGCGCGACTTTGGTGTCAAAGTGAACCTGATCGGGATCCTCAGCCGCACGTATGGGCCGGACGTCGCCTGGAAGGAGTTGGAAACCCTGCTGCAGTACCGGGATCGGCTGGTGGCCTTGGACCTGGCAGGGGATGAGGCCAACCAGCCGGGGGATCTGTTCGTGGAGCACCTGCAGCGAGCGAGGGATGCCGCTTGGCAGGTGACGATCCACGCGGGGGAAATCACGGGGCCAGAGAGCGTCTGGCAGGCCATTCTCGATCTGAGGGCCGCGCGCATTGGCCACGCTGTTAGGGCCATTGAGGATCCGGTGTTGCTGGATTACATGGCCGAGCGCCAGATCGGCATCGAGTCGAGCCTGACCAGCAACGTACAAACTAGCACCGTGCCCGACTATGCCAGCCATCCTCTGCGAACCTTTCTAGAGCGGGGGCTGTTGGCGACGATCAATACCGATGATCCGGGCATAAGTGGCATTGACCTGCGCCACGAATACGAAGTAGCTGCACCGGCGGCGGGCCTGACAACTGAGCAGGCCCGCCAGGCCCAACGCAACGCCCTGACCATTGCTTTTCTCTCAGCCGAAGAGAAGGATGCGTTGGTAGCCCAGAAAGCGCGTTGAGGGAAGGACTGAAATGACAAACACCGAAATGCTATCCCATCACGGCGTCAAGGTCTCCCCTGAGTATAGAGCGTATCCCAACGAAACGATGAAGCTGCTCATTGAGCGGGCCAGTTGTCGCAATTTCTCCGACAAAAAAATCCCGCCGGATGTTCTGCAGCTTGTCCTCGAGGCCGGCGTTCATGCCGCTACGGGCGGGAACCTGCAACCCTATTCCATCATCAAGATCGAACAAGAGGAAACGCGACAGAAATTGGCTGAGTGGTGTGGCCAGCGTTTCATACGCAAGGCCCCCACCCTGCTTTTGTTTTGCATTGATTGGCATCGCATTGAACGGTGGGCCTGCCTTGAGGCGGCGCCATTCACCGCCGCTAGATCCTTTCGCCATTTCTGGATATCCTTTCAAGACACCATTATCTGTGCGCAGAACATCTGTACCGCGGCCGATGCCTTAGGACTGGGATCGGTCTACATTGGCACCGTCCTGGAGTTCTTCCCTGAACTTCGGAAGAAGTTTCAGTTGCCCCAGGGCGTCTTTCCCGTCGTCCTGCTCTGCCTCGGCTATCCCAAGACCAAGCCACGACCGCGAAAAAAGCTCAGCGTAGACGTGATCGTCCATGCGGAACGCTACCACGAAATGGCGGACGACGAACTCCTCGACACATTCAACGAGAAGTATCCTGGTCACAGGGTCCAGATCACCGAAGAGCGACTGGACACGATTTCGGAGGTTTGCCAGGAGGTCCATGGGGAGGAATTCGCCACGAGGTGCGTCGAAAGGATAAAGGAGACGGGATACATCACCCCCGTGCAGCGGTATTTTGGTCTTCACTATCGCGCCAATGCGATGCCGAAGGGTAACGACAACTATCTGAAGCTCATGGAGGAATTTGGATTCAATTGGTTCAAGACCTATCAGCCGTTTGAGGAGTAGGATTAGAACATGGCCAAGATCAAGCAAGTGATCAAGCGAACGGGGGCTGTGGTTCCCTTCAGGAGAGAGCGCATCACCAACGCCATCTATCGGGCGGCAGTGGCGGTGGGGGGACGCGACCGCTCCATCGCAGAGGGGCTGGCCGACCAGGTGGTGGCTATGCTGGAGGAGACCACGCCGCTAGACCGCATCCCTACTGTCGAAGACATCCAGGACATCGTCGAGAAGGTGCTGATCGAGAACGGCCACGCCAGAACTGCCAAGGCCTACATTCTCTACCGCAACGAACGGGCCCGTCGTCGGAAGGAGCGAGCCGAGCGTTCGGCTCATCCCTCTGAGAACATCCCCTGGCACAAGATTTGGGATGTGCTGGATTGGGCTGTTGATCACGACCTCCACACTATCGAGCGGTTGAACGCGCGCATTGCACGGGGCGAATTTCCTGAGATCGTGCGGAAAACCGACCGGGCCTACAACGAGGACATCACTACCGCGTCGGAGATGATCAGAGAGCGCCGGGGCAGCGTGAAAATCGTCATCACCGCTGGGCCATCCTCCTCTGGAAAGACCACCACCACCATCAAGCTCAGTCACCTGCTGACGAGGATGGGCCTCAGTCTGGTGCCGCTCACGGTGGACAACTACTTCTTCGATTTGGAGCTTCACCCCAAGGATGAGCACGGCGACTATGACTTTGAGACGCCCCAGGCCCTGGACCTGGCACTTATCAACGAGCACCTGGCGCGCCTGATCGCCGGAGAAGAGGTGCTGATTCCTTTCTATGATTTCAAGACCGGCAAGCGGCACGATGCCCAGACTCCAATGCGGATCGGGCCGGGCGACATCATCCTCATTGACAGCCTGCACGGCCTGTTCGCTGATATGACGAGGAGCGTTGACGACGAATCGAAGTTCAAATTGTACATAGAACCATTGCTTCAGATGAAAGATCTTGATGGAAAGTTCGTTCGCTGGGCGGACTTGCGGCTGATGCGCCGCATGGTCCGCGACGCCACTCACCGCGCCTACAAACCACAGCAAACGCTGGAGCACTGGCACTATGTTCGCAGCAGCGAGATGCGCAACATCATCCCATACGTCAACACGACGGACTATATCGTCAACAGCGGCCTACCGTACGAGCTCCCTATCATGCGGGCCAGGCTGTTCGACGACTTTGAGAAGTGGGTGGAACAGTACAAGGACGATCCGCTGCGCCAGGATGCTTCCATGCGCGCCGAGCGCGTGTATCATCTGCTGAAATCCGTCACCCCAGTCGAGGACGATTCGGCCATACCGCCCGGCTCGCTGCTGCGGGAGTTCATCGGTGGGAGTTGCTACGAATACTGATGACATTCCTTGAAGACATCCACATCGAAGTCATCAACCCCCACGTACCCGCCGGCCACATCCGCCACGCTCTGTTTGACTTTGACGGCACGGTGTCGCTCATCCGCGAGGGGTGGCAAGGGGTGATGATTCCCATGATGGTCGAGGTGCTGCTGGAGAGCCCGCCCTTCGACAAAGCTCAGGACAGGCGACACGAGTCCGAGGAAGAACTGTATGTCGTGGTCACCGAGTTCGTGGCCCGGCTGACGGGGAAACAGACCATTTATCAGATGATCCAGCTCTGCCAGGAGGTGCGGCAACGTGGGGGGGAGCCTCTGGAACCTTTGGAGTACAAGTGGATGTACCTGGATCGTCTGTGGGAGCGCATCAAGGGGCGCGTGGCCGGGCTGAAGAGCGGCGAAATCGAGCCAGAAGAGATGATGGTGCCCGGGGCGGTACCCATGCTGGAGGCCCTGCGCGCCCGGGGCGTATCCTGCTATCTGGCCTCAGGTACGGACGAGGTCTACGTGCTGGACGAGGCAGCGGCCCTGGGGCTACCGCCGTACTTTGCCAGCATCTACGGCGCGCAGGACAATTACCAAAACTACTCCAAAAAGATGGTCATTGAGCGCATCCTCGACGAAAACCGTATGGGCGGCCCTGAACTGGTGGCCTTTGGCGACGGCTACGTGGAGATCGAGGACACCAAAGCGGTAGGCGGCATCGCCGTGGGGGTCGCATCCGACGAGATCAACCGCCAGGGAGTTAACGAATGGAAACGCCAGCGGCTGATCGAGGCTGGAGCCGACCTCATCATCCCCGACTTTCGCCAGCACGAGCAGTTGGCGGCCTATCTGTTTGCGGAGGATAACTACTCGCTGTGTCATTGCGAGCCGCAGGCGAAGCAATCCCCCCGGTGAATTGGAGATTGCTTCGGCACAAAACCGTGCCTCGCAATGACATGAACTGCGGAGGATTGACCGATGCCCTACCCTCTTTTCGACCGCAGCAAGCTGAAGCTCAGACCTCTATCGGAGCGAGTGCACGACATGACCCTGGCCGAGGTCTTGAATCTGGATGACGATACTCCACCTTTTGACGACCTTGACCTGAGAGAAGTGGCTGAGCGTGTGGCGCAAGCGCATCTGGCCGGGAACCCGGTGATCCTGATGATGGGCGCGCATGTCATCAAGCGCGGTCTGTCGCGCTTCGTCATTGACCTGATGGAGCGGGGCATCGTTACCCACGTTGGCATGAACGGCGCCGGGCCTATCCACGACTTCGAGTTAGCCCTTGTCGGAGCGACCACCGAGAGCGTAGCTCGCTACATCCAGGAGGGTCAGTTCGGGCTGTGGGAGGAGACGGGGCGTATCAATGAGGCAATCCGGCAGGGCGTGCGCGACACACTGGGGCTGGGCGAGGCGGTCGGGCGTATGATCGAGGAGGAGCGATTTCCCTATCGCGACGTGAGCATCCTGGCGGCGGGCTACCGGCTGCGGGTGCCGGTGACGGCCCATGTGGGCATCGGCTACGACATCATCCACGAGCACCCCAACTGCGATGGCGCGGCGCTGGGCGAGGCATCCTATCGCGATTTCCTGGCCCTGACCCACAGCGTCTCCCAACTCCAGGGCGGGGTGCTCCTGAACTTCGGCACGGCGGTGATGGGCCCGGAGGTTTTCCTCAAGGCCCTGTCCATGTCTCGCAACGTGGCCCACCAGGAGGGACGGCGGATCAACCTCTTCACCACCGCCGTCTTCGACTTGGTGGAGCTTGGCCCCAACTATCACACCGAGGCATCCAAGTCCGAGGCGCACTACTACTTCCGGCCCTACAAGACCCTTTTGGTGCGCACCGTCCAGGACGGCGGCGAGAGCTTCTACATCCGAGGCGATCACCAAGCCATATTACCCAACTTATATCGCCAGGTTATGGAGAAGCTTGGGTAGTTTGACACGCTAATCCGCCAATCCCGGATCTACGTGATGCGCGATGAACGAAAAACGACTCAACGAATTGCTAGACCGATTCTCCCACCTCCACGTGCTGGTCGTGGGCGACTTTTTTTTGGACAAGTACTTGGTCATTGACCGGCAGCTTAGCGAGGTGTCGTTGGAGACGGGGTTGGAGGCGTATCAGGTCGTGGAGGCGCAGTGCAGCCCCGGAGCGGCTGGGACGGTCACCTCCAACCTGCGGGCGCTGGGAGTCTGTGTCACGGCGCTGGGCGTCATCGGCGACGACGGCGAGGGCTACGAGCTGAGACGGGGCCTGGCGGAGAGGGGGGTGGACATTGAGCCGCTCATCCAGCAAAGCGACCTCTTCACGCCGACCTATACCAAGTCCCTGGTGCGGGAACCCGACGGCCGGGAGCACGAGATGAACCGGCTCGACATCAAGAACCGCTCCCTGCTGCCGACTGATGTGGAGGAGCAGGTCATTGCCCGTCTGCGGGCCCTGGCGCCCAAAGCGGACGCCGTGGTCGTCGCCGACCAGGTGCAGGAGTGCAACTGTGGCATAGTCACCGACCGGGTGCGTGATGAGATAGGGCGACTTGCGCTCCGCTATCCCGACAAAATCTTCGCCGCCGACTCCCGCCAGCGCATTGGGCTTTTCCGGCACGTCATCATCAAACCCAACCGACGCGAGGCGATCCTGGCCGTGCGGCCGGATTGGGAAGGCGAGTTCACCCTGGAGGCGGCCAGGGAGTGCGGCGCGGAGCTCTTCCGCCGCAACCAGAAGCCCGTCTTCCTCACCACTGGACATCAGGGCATCCTCCTGTTCACTGAAAAGGGTTGCCAGCACATTCCCGCTGTGCCAGTAGAGGACGAGGTAGACATCGTCGGGGCGGGCGACAGCGTGATGGCTGGCGTCGTGTCGGCCCTGTGCAGCGGGGCGGAGCCAGAGGAAGCGGCCTTGCTGGGCAACATCGTCGCCTCCATCACCATCCAGCAGATAGGCGCCACCGGCACGGCCTCGCCGGCGCAAGTGCGGAAAAGGTTTGCGTATTTGAAGAGAACCACTTCAAGGCGAACAACAATTTGACAGGCTACCGGTTTGGTGTTATACTCGGCAGTGGGTAGAAGAGGCAATCATTCTTTGATTTCGAAAGGGATCAGGCGATGTTCAAGACCACAACCTTTGGCGAATTAGAATTTATCATCCAAGAAACAGGCGAAGACGAAGTTACTGTCCTGGCCCAAGCTTTCCGAGAGGGTTTGAAGCATCTGTATCGGCAGAAGGTAACGGGTGCGTTCATCGAAGGGAAACTGAGCAGGGAAGAAGCTGTCAGGATATTGGGCCTGGACACTGTAGAGGAGTTGGAGTATCAGAAGGATGCCATCCGCAGGGACATCCAATGGGGGCTAAGAGGCGAGTGAAGCTATCTCTGACACGGGCCCCATCCTGCATCTGGCAGAGATTGGGGCTCTTTCTGTTCTCACCATTTTTAGCCGCAGCTCGCTTCACCTCAGCAAAGGATTCCGTCAGTTTGTTCGGGAGATGCTGGTTGCTCTGTAGTAGAACCGAAACTTCCACAAGCCCCCTCTTCGAGGGGGCTTTGTCGTTCTGATTTGGAGAATCTGCCGAGAAGGGGTATAATAGCCGCGAAACCCTGCAAAGGGCAAAACTCGAAAGGGGAGTGACAATGCGAATTCTGGTTACGGGAGGCGCAGGCTTTATCGGCTCGCACGTGGTGGATGCTTTGATCGAAGAGGAGCACGAGGTGGTCGTGGTTGACGACCTCTCCACGGGTAAGCGCGAGCACCTCCATCCACGAGCAAAGTTCTATTACCTCGACATCCGCGACGTTCGACGTTTGAAAGAGGTCTTCGCTGCCGAACACCCTGAGATCGTCAACCACCAGGCGGCGCGGGCCAATGTGCGCGAATCCATGGAAAAGCCCGTCCTCTACGCCGAGGTCAACGTCATCGGTTCGCTCAATCTGCTAGAGATGAGTCAGGCGTACGGCGTTGGCAAATTCATCTATGCTTCCACTGGCGGGGCCGTCTACGGCGAGCCGGAGTACCTCCCTGCTGACGAGTCCCATCCCATCAATCCGCTCGATCCCTACGGAGCCAGCAAGCACTTCGTGGAGCACTACCTCTATCTCTACGGTGTCAACTACGGCCTGAACTATACCATCCTGCGCTACCCCAACGTCTACGGGCCCCGGCAGGACCCTCACGGTGAGGCAGGAGTAGTGGCCATCTTCACCGGCCAGATGCTCAAGGGCGGAGAGCCGGTGATCAACGGAAGCGGCGAGCAGGAGCGGGATTTCGTTTATGTCGGCGACATCGCCCAGGCTAATATCAAGGCCCTAGAGAGGGGTGAGGACCAGATCTACAACATCGGCTGGGGAGTTGGCACCTCCATAAACGAGATCTTCGCCAAGCTGAAGGAGATCACCGGCCACGCGAAGGAGGCTGTCCACGGCCCTGCAAAGCTGGGCGAGGTCTTCAAAGTCTACCTGGACGCCAGCAAGGCCCAACACGAGCTAGGCTGGGCGCCGCGAGTCGGCTTGGACGAGGGGATGAGGATGACAGTAGAGTACTTCAAAAATGCGCATAGGGATTAACGCCCTCTTCTTGAGTCGTCCAGGTACGGGCAGCGGGCAGTACACGCGCAACCTGCTGGAAGCGCTGGCGAAAGTAGATTCAACGAACGAGTACGTTCTGTTCAGCCCAGGCTCAATATCCAATACCCAATATCCGATATCCAACCGGGCCAAGCTCTGGTTCGAGCAGGTCTCTTTCCCCCGTGCTTGCCGCCGCCTAGACCTAGCCCACGTTCCCTACTTCGCCTCGCCTCTCTTCCCAACGGTGCCGACAGTGGTCACCGTCCACGATCTCATCCCCCTCATCTTGCCCGCCTATCGCGGCTCGCTCCTGGTGCGGTTGTACACTCGTTTGGTGGCCGCCGCAGCCCGCAGAGCTGAAGCCATCGTCACCGTTTCCCAAGCATCTAAGAGGGACATCGTGCGTTACCTGCACGTTCCGCCAGAGCGGGTTCACGTCACCTACGAAGCCGCAGGAGGGGCATTTCACCCTGTGGAGGATGAAGCCCAGCTGATCGCCATCCGCCGAAAGCATGCTTTGCCAGAGCGCTACCTTCTCTACTTGGGCGGCTTCGACCAGCGCAAGAACCTCTCTGCCTTGCTCAGGGCCTTTGCTCTGCTGGTCAATAGACAGCCGCTGGCCAGGCTGGTTATTGCTGGCAAATTGCCGGGACGGGACAGCCCCCTGTTTCCAGACCCCCGCCGCCTGGTCAGAGAACTGGGAGTGGAGGGAAGCGTGGTTTTCACCGGCTGGGTGGCCGAGGAGGACAAGCCAGCTCTTCTAAGTGGGGCGACGGCTTTCGTTTTTCCCTCACTCTACGAGGGGTTCGG
>CAZGKH010000020.1:0-18392 GCA_964525665.1 uncultured Anaerolineae bacterium
GACGCCACCGACCCTGAGGTCGCCCGGCTTGGCCTTCTGAGCAGATTGCCGCTTGCGCTTCCGGGTCTCAAGCTCATCTGCCTGGACTCACAGCAGGAACAAATCCAGGTGATGACAAGCGAGCAGCTTTCGGCGGATCAGGTGCGCGACCTGCTCGACGTGATTTAGTGCTTCCCGCAGTCAAGGGAATGAAACGAAATGAAAGGAGGACAGTAGCGAATATGAAACTTAGCCGTAGAGATTTCTTGAAACTCACCGGGGCCACCGCTGGTGGGCTGATGCTGCCTTATGGCCTCTCCACAGGGGCGCTGGCGGCTGGCTTTCCATTGCACAAGCCCATCGGTGAGACGCCCACCGTATGCTGTTTCTGCGCGGTGGGCTGTGGGGCTATCGTCGCTGCCCAAAACGGCCGGGTGCTCAACCTCGAAGGCGACCCCGACCATCCCATCAACCAAGGCTCCCTCTGCAGCAAGGGCCTGGGAATGGCCCAGCTCAACACTGTGGATGGTGAGGTCAACCGCAACCGTTTGCAGAAGGTCAAGTACCGCGCGCCCGGCTCCTCCAAATGGGAGGAGAAGTCATGGGACTGGGCCCTGGACGAGATCGCCAAGCGCATCAAAGCCACCCGTGACAACTACTTCATCACGAAGGACAGCGAAGGCCGTACCGTGAACCGACTGGAGGCCATCGCTTCGCTGGGCGGCGCCGCGCTGGACAACGAGGAGTGTTCCCTCATCGTCAAAGCCATGCGAGCGCTGGGCCTGGTGTACATCGAGCACCAAGCGCGGATATGACACTCCGCTACAGTTGCGGCTCTGGCAGAGTCGTTCGGTAGAGGAGCGATGACCAATCACTGGTGCGATATTCAGAACAGTGATTGCATCATGATCATCGGCAGCAACGCCGCCGAGAATCACCCCATCTCCTTCAAGTGGGTGACCAAGGCCATAGACGAGAACGGAGCCACGCTGATTAGCGTGGATCCACGCTTCACCCGTTCCTCGTCCAAGGCTCACATCTTCGCTCACATGCGTTCGGGCACTGACATCGCTTTCTTCGGGGGGATGATCAAGTGGGTGCTCGAAGACATGGAAGCCCATCCCCAAAACTACAACATGACCTACGTCACCGAGTACACCAACGCTTCCTTCCTGATTGACCCCGAATTCAAGACGGCCGCCGAGCTGGATGGCAAGTTCTCCGGATTCCAGGCGGCGGAAGACTTCCCTGGCGTTGGGCAGTTCGGCAAGTATGACAAGTCCACCTGGAGGTGGCAGACGGATGCGGACGGCATCCCGCTCAAGGACAAGACGCTGCAGGATCCCAACTGCGTCTTCCAACTGCTCAAGAAGCAGTACGCGCGCTACGATGCCGATACCGTATGCAACGTCACCGGGACGGACAAGGAGACCTATCTGAAGATCTGTGAGACCTATGCCAAGACTGGCGCGGTGGGCAAGAGCGGCACCATCATGTACGCCATGGGCACCACCCAGCACACCGTCGGCACGCAGAACATCCGCGCCTACGCCATGCTGCAACTGCTGCTGGGCAACGTCGGCGTGGCGGGCGGCGGCATCAACGCCCTGCGTGGCGAGTCCAACGTGCAGGGTTCCACCGACCACTGCTTGCTGTGGCACATCTTGCCTGGCTATCTCAAGCCACCGGCAGCTACGGAGACAACCCTCCAGGATCACCTGGACGGGCGAGCGGCAGCTTTCGCCACCTCCGATCCCAAGAGTGCTTCCTGGTGGCTGAACTACCCCAAGTACTACGTCAGCTTGCTCAAGAGCTGGTACGGCGACAATGCCACTGCCGACAATGACTTCGGGTACGACTGGCTGCCCAAGCTCAACCCCGGCACCAACTACTCCCACATCGCTCTCTTCGAGGCCATGGCCGCCGACGTCATCAAGGGGCTGTTCTGTTGGGGGCAGAACCCGGCCGTGGGCGGCCCTAACTCCTTCGCCGAGAGGCAGGCCCTCCAGAAGTTGGACTGGCTGGTGACGGTAGACCTATGGGAGACAGAGACCTGCGCCTTCTGGCAGGAGCCCGGCTTGAACCCAGCCGACATCCAGACCGAGGTGTTCGTACTACCGGCCGCTGCCTCCTACGAGAAGGAGGGCAGCATCGTCAACAGCGGGCGCTGGAGCCAGTGGCGGTGGAAGGCGGTGGATCCACCCGGCGAGGCCAGGCCCGACCTGGAAGTCGTCGTCGAGTTGATGCTCAAAGTGATCGGGCTGTACGAATCCCAGGGCGGCCCGGTGGCCGACGCTGTTACCAAGCTGCGCTGGAAAGGCTGGTACGACAGCCCGGCCGGCAAGAACGGCGCCGCCGACCTGACGGACCTGGTCGCTCGCGAGATCAACGGCTTCGCCGAGGCCGACATCTTAAACGCCGATGGTTCAGTCAAGTACCGCAAGGGGGAGCTGATGGGCACCTTCGGCCATCTGCTGGCCGATGGCTCCACCTCGTCCTCTAACTGGCTGTACACCCAGTCCTACAACGAGAAGGACGGCAACCGGCAGAAGTGGCGCGACAACACCGACTACCATCCCGCCGGCATCGGCCTGTACTCCAAATGGTCCTGGTGCTGGCCAGTCAACCGGCGCATCATCTACAACCGCGCTTCGGTGGACATGGACGGCAACCCGTGGGATGCGAAGGACTTCGTCATCCGCTGGACGGGGCCGGAGACCAAGTGGGAGGGAGACGTGCCCGACGGCGGCTGGCCGCCGATGAACATGGAAAACACGCGCTACCCCTTCATCATGAAGCCGCAAGGATTCGCCCGCATCTTCGGGCCGGGCCGAGCCGAAGGCCCGTTCCCTGAGCACTACGAGCCGCTGGAGGCCCCGGTGTCCAATCTCCTCTCCGGCACGCAGCACAACCCGGCCATCAAGATCTGGCGTCCGGATGAGATCGCATCGCCCGACGAGTATCCCATCGTGGCTACCACCTATCGAGTGACCGAGCACTGGCAGGCGGGCCAGATGACGCGCAACCTGCCCTGGCTGGTGGAGCTGATGCCCCAGATGTTCATCGAGATGAGCGAGGAACTGGCGGAGGAGATGAGGATCCAGAACGCGGAGCTGGTCACCGTCGAGTCGGTACGCGGCAAGATCCAGGCCGTCGCCATCGTTACCAAGCGGTTCAAGCCCTTCCAGTTGAACGGCAAGACCGTGCATCAGATCGGCCTGCCGTGGCACTGGGGTTTCCAGGGTCTGTGCGTGGGGGACAGCGCCAACGATCTCAGCCCGCACGTGGGTGACGCCAACACCATGATCCCAGAATACAAGGCGTTCCTGGTGAGAGTGAAGAAGGGAGGGTTCTAAGATGACCAAGGCAATGTTGATAGACGTATCCAAGTGTACCGCCTGCCGGGCCTGTCAGGTCGCATGCAAGGCCTGGAACGACCTGCCCGGTGAGGTGACCGTCTGCCTGGGTTGCTACGACAACCCTACCGATCTCTCGCCCGATACCTGGAACCGGATCGCCTTCTGGGAGACTGAGCAGAACGGCAAGCTGGCCTGGGTGTTCCGTCCGGTGCGTTGCCTGCATTGCACCGATGCCAGTTGTGTCAATGTCTGCCCCACTGGAGCCGCCCATCATGAGGGTGAGTTCGTGGTCATTGACCCGCAGGTGTGCATCGGCTGTGGCTACTGCGTGGTGGCCTGCCCCTTCAACGTGCCCCGCCCAGGATACGGAGCGGGGAAGGGCAGCGCTCGCAAGTGCCGGTTCTGCATAGATCGAGTGACAAATGGCCAGAAACCGGCCTGTGCCAAGGCCTGCCCCACCGGAGCCATCGAGTTTGGTGATCGCGGTGCGCTCATCGCCAAAGCACATGATAGGGTAGCCGTTCTGAAAGAGAAGGGCTTCGCCGATGCCAACTTCTACGGCGAGAACCTGCTGGGCGGTCTGCATCAGATGTACGTGCTGACCGACAAACCCTCGGCCTTTGAGCTACCGGTGGCACCGCGGGTGGCGACGCGCAATGTGCTCGGCAGTTGGCTCAGCGGTATCATCACCGCCGGGGTGGTGGCAGCCTTGCCCTTCTGGCTGCTGTTCAAGCGCAAGGAAGAACTTGCCGTCAAGGAAGAGGAAGTCTCAGTGGGAGGTGAATAGCATGGAAGCAACACTATGGGAATGGCCCATCTGGGTCTATCTTTGGGCTGCCGGCGTGGCCGGCGGCGGGTACTTCGCCGCCTTCCTCGTCAACCTCTTTACCGGGCGCAAGCACAAGAGCTTGTTGCAGATAGCTACCTGGATCGGTGTGCCTCTGGTAGGAATTGGCACTATACTGCTGATCGTAGACCTGGGGAACCAGCTCTGGTTCTGGCATCTGCTGGTGAGTTTCTACCCCCTTTCGCCAATGTCCATAGGCACCTGGCTGCTGACCTTGTGGGCCATCTGCGGGGTGGGCCTGCTCGTCCTGTGGCTGGCTGAGAGTGAGGTTGTCGGCTTTGTCGCTCTTCGTCGCCTCGTACCGCTGACGAAGATCCTGAGTTGGATCAACTTTGTGCTCTCACCGCTGCTGATCGCCTACACAGGCGTTCTGCTCAGTAACACCAACGTATCGCTGTGGGCCACGGTGCTGCTGCCGACACTTTTCGTGGTGTCAGCCATCTCCACCGGCTTAGCGGCCACGTTGCTCGTTTCTGCCTTGATGGGTAAGGAGATCCCCCATGAGCTTGGCAGGGCGGGCGCTGTCCTGGCCGTTCTGGAGGCGCTGGCGTTAGTCGGTTTTCTGGTCACAGTTCCGGCCGGGATTCTCATCAGCGGTCCTCTCAACCTATGGTTCTGGGTAGGGGTGGTCCTGATAGGGCTGCTTGTCCCCTTCGGCCTGGAGCTTTGGACCCTGAAGGCGAAAGGGACAAGACTGCTGGCGCTGGCCTCGACCCTGTGTGTGTTGCTCGGCGGGTTCATCCTGCGAGCGGTGATGGTGATCGGCGGGCAGATGTAGAGAGTGCATCAGGCATCACCACACCAGGTACTATCAGGATCTGCAGAGCAAATCATCGAAGTAGAACCCAACTTTGACCCGGCGCGGAGGGACGCTCGGTCTGTCCGTGCGCCCCTCTGTTTCCGTTGCCAGGAGGTGTCTTTTGATGGCTGACAATAGAATTCAACCAATCTTGCAAGCTCTGGATGATGCCGGGACCAAAAACCCGGACCTGAGCGCTTACTACGAGTTCCACCGCACACTGCTTCAGATACTGAACCAGACCGGGGCCGAGATATCGGGAGCCCTGGAGCTTGTACTGAGCATAGCCGAAGTGATGGCGGACGAAGAAGCTTTGCAGGCGCGATTGCTTCAGGGCTTGCCGCTGCTGTCCTTCGCCCAGTTACCAGTGAAGGCGGAACGATTCGCCAAACTGGTCTCGACCGTGGCGCAGTTGTTGATGGGCTATGCCCCCGACCTGGCGGGACACACAGTTCCCGGTAGCCCCGCCGAGTGCCTGGCCCTGGCTCAACAGCGATTCGAGGAGGGGCAAGCGACTGGGGAACAGAGTGAAGAGCAGAGTGAAGCAACCCTGACCCAGATGTCTGTGGACTTGGCACTGAAGCCCTATCTAGAGTGGGCCGCCGAGCAAGTGCTGCCTTACGTAGACCAGCAGCGTTGGAGGCGGAGCTATTGCCCGATCTGCGGTGGCGCTCCAGACTTTGCCACGCTGGATGCCGAGGTTGGGACGCGGTATCTGCTGTGCTCGCGCTGCAACAGCCAGTGGCTCTACCGCCGACTGGGTTGTCCATTCTGTGAAACCACCGATCACACCAAGCTCGTCTACTATCCCAGTGAGGATGGCGTCTACCGGCTCTACGTCTGCCAGGAGTGCCAACGCTACTTGAAGACCATTGACCTGCGCCAGGTGGGACGCGCAGTACTGCTGCCCGTGGAGCGGGTGACCACGGTGGCTATGGACGTGGCGGCCCGGCAGGAAGGGTATCGGTGAATAGGGGTGCGTGAGATCAACCGCCAGCAAGGGAGGGTGAACAAGTGAAAAAGACACAGGTACCCATCACTGTAGGCATTATGCTTGTGCTGATGGTTGGCAGCGTTCCTTTGTTGACCCAATGCCAATCCGCATCGGCTGGTGTTGCGATAGATGGCCCCAGTATGCTCTACTTTTACTCTCCAACCTGAAAGGCTTGCCAGCGCATGGAGCCCATCGTGGATGGGCTCGAAGAGACCTATGGTAACGAGTTCGAGATCGTTCGCGTCAACATTGACACATCTAATGGCAAGAAAGTGGCCCGCGAGCATGGCATTATCGGTAAGCCCAGTTACATCTTCTTTGACCAAGAAGGCGAGGAAACCAGACGGATGGCGGGGCCGCAGTTTGCCGAGGTGATGGCGCAAGAGATCGAGCGGATTCTGAGGGGGTAGTGTTCTGTGAAGAAAACGTACATTCTGATTATCGCTGCCCTGCTGCTGGAGATGCTAGTGCTGGTGGCCTACCCAGCCTGCACATACCCGGCTGACGATCGCCCAACCCTGATGTACTTTCGTTCTGCCAAGTGACCATTCTGCAAACAAATGAATCCCATCGTGGATGGGATCCGGCAGAAATACCGTAGGCAGCTCAACGTGGTGTACGTCAGCATGGATCAGTCAGAGGGCAAGGAGTTGGCCAGAGAACGTGGGGTCTTTGGCACACCCACGTTCTTGTTATTAGACAGCGAAGGCAACCAGGTGAGCATCCTGCGGGGTTCGCTCCCGCTCCCTGTGTTAGAGCAGGCTATTGAAGACCTGATCGCGCAGTAGGCCGTGGCCGCATCGTGGGCAGGCTCGTTTGCTTGGCGGCCCACGATGGCTGTTGCGGTGGAAGGGGCAAGGAACAAAAAGCGTGATAGAACGTTTGAAGGTGACCATCCACGGGGCGGTACAGGGAGTTGGGTTCCGCCCCTTTGTTTATAGAGTGGCCACGGAGATGGGCTTGCGGGGCTGGGTGCTCAACTCCTCTCGACGTAGGGCCCCATGGTGACGCAATGCAACCACCACAGAAAGTCGTAGTCCTCTCGAGTCGCGGGCCGGAGCGAGATCTACATCGTCACAACAAGACCTGACGGGTTTTCAAAACCCGTCAGGTCTCACAACTAATAGGCGTTCTTGCTGGTGAAGGTGTTGAAGATGGTCCTGAGTATGATCTTGAAGTCCAAGAAGAGGGACCAGTTCTCAATGTACCAGAGATCGTACTTAGTCCTCTCGGAGATGGAGGTATCGCCCCGCAGGCCGTTGACCTGGGCCCAACCAGTGAGGCCAGCCTTCTCACGGTGCCTATCCATGTAGCGGGGGATGCTCTGCTTGAACTGCTCGACGAAGACGGGGCGCTCAGGCCGTGGCCCCACCAGGCTCATCTCACCCAGGAGGACGTTGATGAATTGGGGCCATTCGTCAATGGAGAAACGACGAATGAAGGCCCCCAACCGGGTGCGACGCGGATCGTCTTCGGTGGCCCAAACGGGGCCCGTTTCGGCCTCTGCGTCCTGGCGCATGGAGCGAAACTTTAGCATCCAAAAGGGTTTAGCATCCAATCCCATGCGCACCTGGGCATAGAATACGGGGCCCGGCGACTCCAGCTTGACCAGGGCGGCAACCAGCAGCAAGAGAGGAGATAACGTCACCAGACCAATGGCGCTGCCGATCAAGTCCACCGTCCTTTTCAGAGTCAGCCGCCAGCCCCTGAGGGCGACATCTCTGACAGTAAGGAGAGGCAGGCCGCCCAGGTCGTCAATGCTGATCTGGGCAGCCATGATCTGGAAGACGTCGGGATAAACCTTGATGCTCACTTTCCCCCGCTCACAGAGAGAGATGATGGTCAGGATCTCCTCGTGGGAAGCTTCGGGCAGGGCGATGATGACTTCGTCAATGGAGTGCTCATCAATGAGAGCAGGGAGATCACCAGTTCGGCCTAAAATGGGGACTCCCATGACACTTTCTGAGTCGCCACCATCTACGAAACCCATCACCTCATAACCCAGCCCCGGCAGGTATAGGATCTTCTGCAGGATCATCTGCCCCACCTCGTCCGTGCCCACGATGAGCACCCTAGCTCCACCTATGCCTCGGGATTGCAGAGCCTGCTGTACTTGACCGTGAGCAAAGCGCCCGATGCCAGCCAGGACGATGGTCAACAACCAGGCGTAGAGAATCATGCCTCGCGAGTAGTCTAGCTCCAGAACGCTGTTCTTGAACATTAACGAGCTCAGGGCAATGGCTAAGATGGTACCTACCGAAACAGCGCCGAAGAGGGAGTAGAATTCGTCAATGGAGGAAAGAGCGCGGGGGCGATGATACAATCGGTAGAAGAAAAAGACCGTGAACATGGCCAGCACGTGGACCGTCATCATCCCCAGGTAACTGCGAAAAGGGCCGATATTCAGAGGTGGAGTCGGCCACTTGATCCACTGGCGCAACCTGTAGGCCAGATAGAAAGCCGTAGCTATGGCCAGAACGTCTAGCACTACCAGGGAGATGGTGAAAAGCAATTTGGCCCTATTCTTCATCTCTTTGCCTCCGTGGAGATAGTGGTTCGAGGTGAACCTCTTACAATCTCGCGCAGCATGGCCAGGCTCCCCTGCAAGACGATGCCAGCGATTATCAGCCAGTGAAGCCAAAACGAGGTCGTGGCTGCGTAATGCTTGCGATAGAAAATGTCCATGGCGCGATAGAACTCGTAGCGAGCCCTGCGGCTATGTTTGGCGGATGCACCTTTTATGTGAAGTACCATCACCTGGGGATTGTAGTAGATCTTCCACCCGGCTTTCCTGATCCGATAGGCCCAGTCGAGGTCCTCTCCATACATGAAGAAGGCTTCGTCCAATAGCCCCACTTGGTGGATAGCCTCGGCCCGCACCAGCATGAAGGCCCCCACTACAGAGTCCACCTCGGTCAGCTCATCAGGATCAAGGTAAGTAAGGTTGTAGCGCCCGAAGCGGCGGCTTTGGGGGAAGAGTTTGCTCAGGCCCAGCATGCGATAGAAGAATGCGCTCGGTGTGGGGAAGCCACGGCGGCAGGCCAAGTCCAGGCTGCCGTCCTCGCGGACCAGCCTGGGCCCCGCTGCCCCCGCCTCAGGGTTGGCCTCCATGAAGTCCAGCATCTCCTGGAGAGCAGAAGGAGGAAGCAAGGTATCGGCGTTGAGCAGCAAGGCATACCTGGGAACAAGCCCCCCTAGCCCTCCAAGATTGAGGGGAACGGGGGGCGAAGAACGATGGGCCCGAGGAGTCTTCTCAAAGCCAAAGGCCATAAGCCCCAGGTTGTTGGCGTAGGCATAGCCGCCGTTGGTGGGGCTTTCGATAAGCTGAACACCGGGGAACTCCTGGCGCACCATCGCCGCGCTGTTGTCCTGGGAACAGTTATCCACCACGCAGACCTGGTAGCTGAAATCGCCCCGGCTCTCATGGATAGAAGCCAAACAATCTCTAAGAAGGTCGCGGGTGTTATAGTTTACAATTACGATGAGCAAGTCCAATGGAGCACGAGATGGCATATTGAAACTCCAAACTGCAATGTAAACGATCCTCGCAGATTATTTTAGCACGGCTTGCCGAAAAGGACAAGACCGCATCTCTCAGCCGCTTAAGCCTAAGCGAACAAGCGTCACGGTCAATGGTCGCTCTGGTAGCGTTTGTAGACCAGCGGCAAGTAGGTGAGATGCTTTATCTGTTCTGTCGCTGTTGCCGTCGGGGTAGTGGTTGGTGTCTGCGTGGACGCAGGCTCGGTGGGCGTCAGAGTGACGGTAGGAGTAGCTGTCGGCGGCGGGGGAGGAGAAGGAGTAGGCGAAGGTGTATTAGTGGGAGTAGTTGTCGGTGTGGCGGTAATCGTCGGTGTCATTGTAACGGTAGCAGTCGAAGTCGAGGTCGGCGTAATGGTGTGGGTCGGTGTGGCAGTGCCGGCCGGCAGGATGGGCGGCGAGAACTCCGAAGTGTTGCCAGCCCCATCGGTTTGCGTTGCCTTGATGTAGGGACCAGCCACACTCCCCGTCCAGGTAAAATTGCCCTCGCCATCGGCAACGGTTACCCCCTCATAAATCTGGCCTTCATCCCCTGGGTCGGAGAAGATCTCCAGCGTACAACTGTAGCAGGCGGTACCAGTGATAGAATGTTCGGTTGTGCTGGTGATGGTTGGCGGTTTCAGCGCGGAATTGCCGCCGTTTAAGTTGTAGATGCCCAGGTTAGCGTTGTCGGTAATGGAGTTTGCGGTTATGGTATTGCCCGTGGTATTTGGCCCGTCCACTACAATCCCGCTCCCACCGTTGTGGGCAACGACGTTGCCTGGCCCGATGGTGTTGGCCTGGGCACCTCCCATGGGCTCGCCAATGTAAATGCCGCCAACCTGATTACCCAAGGCCGCAGTGCCGGTGGCATCGGCGCCAATGTAGTTGCCGGCGATGGTATTGCTCACTGTGCCGCTGGCGTGGATATACACTCCCATGGAGCTATTGCCTGAGATGACGTTTCCCTCACCGCTCGCTGTTCCGCCGACGACGTTGCCCTGGGCACCCAAAATGATGAAAACACCAGAGCGGCCGTTTGCCAGAGCCGCCACGCCGCCGGCGTCAGTGCCGATGTAGTTTCCGATGACGAGATTGTCATGAGATCCATTGACCTCAATGCCATTGAGAGAATTCCCTGAGATAACGTTTCTCTCCTCAGGCGTCGTACCGCCAATGGTGTTGTCATGGGCGCCGCCCGCGATCTGGATGCCCTCCCTCCCGTTTCCCAGAGCCAAAGCGCCTGCAGCATCGGCGCCGATGTGGTTTCCAGAAATGACATTCCCAAAGGCCCCGCTTCCAGACATAACGAGCCCCTGCGCAACGAAGCGGTTTATCACCAGCCCCTTGATGATATTGTGAGCAGACTCGATACGGAAGCCGGCTGCGGTCCCGGCTTTCGTCCCGTCAACCTCGATCTCAGGGCCAAGGGGGTTGGCATTGCCCCGATTGACCGTCTGAGTAGCGCCGTCAATTGTTGTGGCGGCGTCGGTCAGGACGGGCAAGGGGTTAGAAGGCCGGATGGTGCAGACACCATCGCAGCCGGCGATGTCAAAGGTAATGGAATTTGGGTAGGGATTGGAGTTAGCGGAGAGCATGGCCTCTCGTAGGGAGCAATGGGTGTTATTGCAGAGGCCGTCGCTCGCATCATCGGTGGTATTGACGATGTAGGTCAAGACGTATTCATAGGATCCAATGTCGTGGACTTCTCCCTGCGGACGAGAGATGCCGTCCAGGTCGGCAATGGGCGCTCCCTCGGCAGTACCAGCATCTATGGCCGGACTGTAGGCAGCCAGGTGATAATCATGGTTAGCCGCATTGACGAACAAGGGATCTGCATATAGGCTGTGCTGGCCGTTGCCCGTCTCAGCATACCATGTACCATCACTCACCTCGCTGCTGCTGAAGCACCGCCCGGCGAAGTCGGCGCAGATGACATCGTCCTCACGGTAGGGGTTGTAATACAGGTTATTATCGGCAGTCAGGCTCGCGCCCTCCGGATAATAGACGGTAGTACCGACCATCGCCGGATGGTCGTTGTAAAAGATGTTGTTGTACAAACTGATGCTGGTGGGAGTAACGGTCTGGTAGCCCCCAAGCGTGGCCAGATAGCCAAAGCTAGTACGGTTGGCGATGGTGTTGTTGATGACAGTATAGCTGCCGCCCTCGGCCAACACCAGGCTGGTCAGTCCGCTGTCGTAGGACAGGCTATTGATCAGGCTGTTGTCCAAGCCCCCTAGCTTGATGTTATCGCCGTGGTTGTCGCGGGAGATGACTCGCCGCAAGGTAGTGCGATCCGACTTGAAGTCGAAGCCATCGCCAGCATGGCCATCCGCGATGCAATCCTCCACCAGAATGGCGACTCCCTGCTCCACGCCGAAGCCGTCCGCGGCCGGGCCGGGATCCTCGCCAGAGCCCAGCATGGTCACCCGTCGCAGGATGAAGCCGCGGCAAGGCCCAGCCGGGCCGCAGCCGAAGCCCGCGTAGTCGTAGTCGTGGCCGTAGACGTCCTCGATCAGCACATCCTCCCCGCCCTGGTAGAACTCGAGGGGGGTGCCCACCAGGGAGAACTCCAGATTCCGCAAGGTGATGCCCTGGCTGTGATACCAAGACACGAAACCGAAGCCCCGCTCTCCCTCGCTGATGTAATCCTGGATCACCAAGCTCTGAATAGTCCAGTAGTCGGCCCCGCCTATGACGATGCCGTCACGCTGCTCCAGGCCATTGCCGTTCAGGATCGCCGCCTCGCCAGGATAGCCAATCAGAGTGATGGGCAATCCTGGCAGGCCGCTGGTTGCAATGACCACTCCCTCGTTGTAGACGCCGCCGCGCACCCAGATGGTATCACCTGCCCCGACGTTGTCCACCGCGTGCTGGACAGTGCGCCACGGCTGGTCAAAACTTCCTGGGTTGGCATCGTCCCCATCAGGGGAGACGTAGTAGACGTTCTCCGTGGCCGCGTGGGGCGCCAGCAGGCTCGCCGGTATTATCACAACGACGACCAGGGCTATCGCCTTCAACCGCTTCTTTTGGCATCTCATCGCCTTAAGCCTAACCCACCTTTTACGGCTGATTATACCATAGAAGCAGCGGTCTAGCAATAGCGCACCTGTACACCCAAGCGCAAACCGGTTTCTGGCACAAATGAGTGGCGCGAACGCGACATGGAGCAGCTCAGAAGGTTCACGAGCCCCTCGATCAGCTTTGCCACAGGCTTAACTGGAAGGGCGGCTGTTTGCCGTTCAGCAAAACGAAGGGGGCGGCGCGCTTGGCCACGGCTCCGATCTTGCGGAGGTCAGAGAGCTGGCAAAACTTGCCCTGCCCGCGCAGCTTGAGGATACGGGAAGCTGAAGTGGGGCCGATGCCGGGGACGCGGAGAAGCTCTTCGCGGCTGGCGCGGTTCACCTCCACGGGGAAGCGCTCCGGATGGGCCTGGGCCCACGCCAGCTTGGGATCGGCCTCGCTGGGCAGGTTGCCCGCGTCATCGAAAATCAGGTCCTCGAAGGTGAAGCCGTACTGGCGAAAGAGGAAATCGCTCTGATAGAGGCGATGCTCGCGCAGAGGCGGCGTAGGGGGATGGTTCTCTAGAGGGGTATCGGCAATCGGTTGGAAGGCGCTGAAGTAAACTCTCGCCAAACTCACCTCCCGGTAGAGTCGTGCGGTGGTTGAGAGGAGCTCGCGGTCGGTTTCGTCTGATGCGCCGACGACGAACTGGGTGGTCTGGCTGATCGAGGCGCGCCTGCCCTTGCTCTCCTCAATGAGGCGATTGGCCCAATGCAGGGGCTGGACGAGATGAGCGTCGAAATCCTTGGGAGGAGCGATGCGGGCCAGGCGTTCCGGGTTCGGCGCCTCCAGGTTCACTGAGACCCGATTGGCAAGTTGAACCGCTCGCTCCACGTGAGCGAAGGTAGCGCCAGGCAGGATCTTGAGGTGAACGTAGCCGGGGAAGGCATATCGGCGGCGCACCAACTCAACGGCGGCGATCATGCGGTCCATGGTGCGGGCGGCGTTGCACACGCCGGAGCTGAGAAAGAGCCCCCTCACCAGTCCCTTGCGCTGCATAAGGTCGAAAGCGTGGGCCAGCTCCTCTGGGGTGAAGCTAAGACGCCGGAAGTCGCGGCTGGCACGGTTGGCACAATAATGGCAGTCGTTCTCGCAGGCGTTGGTGAGCAGCACCTTGAGCAGATTGATCTTCTTGCCGTCGGGCAGCACGGCCGGGTAGATCCAGCGGTCCAGGTCGTCGCGCACCCGGGTCGCCTCTGTGCCACAGGCCTGACCACACAGATCATACTGAGCCGAGCGGCCCAACGCCTCGATCTTCTGGCGAGTATCCACGCTAATCACCTCTCCGCCTGGGCTGCCCATATTATACGAACAAATGTTCGAAATGTCAAGAATCTATAAAAAGGCACCCTCGACAGGATTCGAACCTGTGACCTCCTCCTCCGCAGGGAGGCGCTCTAATCCGCTGAGCCACGAGGGCGCGCAACAGGCGGGGAGAGTGGGATTCGAACCCACGGAAGAGCTTTTTGACCCTTCAACCGCTTAGCAGGCGGTCCCATTCGTCCACTCTGGCATCTCCCCGGACTGACTATATGCAATTGGCTATTCTGGCGGAGGGAGAGGGATTCGAACCCCCGGTGAGGTTGCCCCCACAACGGTTTTCAAGACCGTCGCCATAGTCCACTCGGCCATCCCTCCGGACTCGGAGAGACTCGCCCTCCCCATCCGCTATTAGTATAGCAAAGAGCAGCGATAATGTCAAACTTCCATATGGCAAATCAAGATGAAGAGCCATTTTACAGGCGTTTTACAAATCGTTAATGAGTTGTTAACACCTACCCTGCATAATGGGGTCAGAATAAGGCTTCCGGAGCCAAGTTCCCAAAAAATGCAAAGGAGATACAGAACGATGAAAAAGAAGATGTTTGTCTTGATGGCGGTGCTAGTGATAGCTAGCCTGGGGGTAACCTCAGTCGCCAGCGCGCAGAGTGAGGACGGCATGGGCACCCTGGTTGCCGAAGGAGACGGGTTCGCCGGACTCCACGGCACTGGCTATGTCCGGTTGAGCGGTAAGGGCGTGCTCTGGGTCAAAGGTGAGGAGTTCATCGAAATCCAGGGCAACGGCCACAAGAAGGTCTTCCCTGACGGCTGGACCGAATACGTCGGCTTCGACGGGGCTGCCCGGATCCGTGGACAGGATGTCTCGGTGCTCATGGCAGGGGAGGGAATTGACCTCTACGCCATCGGCGCTGGCCGGGTCATCCTGTGGGGTGAGGGCACCTACGAGATCAATGGGCTCATCACTGGCAGGTGGTCCGAGGCCATCGAAATCCTCGACTACTAGCCGCACCTTGAGTTGGGCATGGCTCCATGCACACTGGAGCTATGCCCTTCCCTCGTTCCTACGGCCCTTTCGTTCGCCGAAGGTCTCTGGCCGAAGCGGAGCAACAGCAGAAGGGAAGAAAAATGAAAAAGATCGAGCACATCTTATTTCTGGCCTTTGTGATAATAGCACTGCTGCTGGCAACCAGCGGATGTGCGTCCCCACTCATAGCAAAAGCAGAGGGGTTGACCGACGTGGGAGACCTGCAAAGAGAGGTGCAACTGCTCAACTTGCTCAACGGCCTTGAGCTGAGGGCAAGCCAGATGCGCTTCATCCTCGAAAAGGCTCAGGAAGCTGAGGAGATCCGAGATGAGCTTATGACCAGGGCCGATGAGAACATTGAGGAAACAGCCGCTGTGCTAACTGAGCTGAGGGCCACCTTGATGAAGGGTGAGAGTATCACGGACTCCTCAAGAGAGCGATGGTTCTCCATTCACAGCGAAAACCAAGAGCTCAGGGAGGAATGCCAAGTGGAGATGACCAGGATTGCACGAGAGGTGAAGGTCATCTTGGAGCAGCATCAAATCTACGCCCTGGAGCACTTCGTCCCCTGCGTCATCCCGCCCCAGGGCGAAGCGCGAATCGGACAGGCAGAGGACACCACCGCCGCTGAGGATGTTCTGGCGCGAATAAGAGCCGTACCAGACGCTAAGTTCGAGAGAAACAAAGAAGAGATAGCGCGGAGGATCATAGAGCACCTGAAGAGCCATCTACCCGGAGGTTTCATTCTAATCATCAACGAAGAGGAGGAAGCAGCGAGGATACTCTCAATCCTCGACGAGGCAAGGGGGCTATCCGACGTGGAGTTCGAATTGCAGAAGACCGACTTAGTCCAACAAGTGGTGTCTGCATACGGATTTCCCGAGGCGGCCATTGATATCTACCTGAAGATAGAGAAGCACCTTCTCGATCCCAGGATCATCCCCTTGCTGGAGGAGAGACTGGCTCTCATGGGGAGAAATGTAGCCGATCGCCCCATGGATGGAAAGCGTGGCCAGCACCCCTCATTCCGTTTTACAGACATTTCACAAAACGGCCATACGGCCTTGACATTCAGGATGGATAATAGGACTGAATCTGTCGAAAGCGGATGTGGCTCAGTAAACCAAGGAGGTTTCCAATGCTTCGTCTAATACGTCTTTTCACCGTCATCACCTTGGCTCTGGCCCTGGGCGTTATCCTATTCGCCACCAAGCGCTTGGCCCGGGCTGATACACCCAGCGTGTCGGATGCTTTCTCCATCAGCACCGACGACGGTCTCTCCCTCACCCTTTCGGAGGATGGGCAGGTCGTCGGCCTGGCGATGGATGGCGATCCGCTGCCGATAACCCCGGCCCCGGCGTTGTGGGTGCGGGACATGAGCGCGGCCGGGCAGGTGAGCGAGCCGAATTTTCTTACGAACCCCGGCTTTGAGGATGGAGAGACTGGCTGGCGGATGGGCTACCAGGTCGGGACAGACATCACCTTCACCGACGCCGTGAGCCACAGCGGCGGCTGGTCGCTGCAACTGCACGGCACTCAGACCGAAAGCCTGGGCCGCGCCACGGTGGTGGCCGATCCGGTGGACGTCACCCCAGGGCAGCGCTATCGTCTGTCGGCCTACCTCCTGAGCAGCCGGGGCTATGTGCTGGCGATGGACGGCACACCGCCCAAGCGCCAGGACCAAGTTTGGCGAGGTCTCTCCTGGCCCAACGGCATCTACCTGAGCTGGCTGGATGGGGATGGGGAGCCGCTGAGTGACTTGGTTCTGGCAGCGCCGCTGCACTGGGAGGCGGACAGTTGGCGCAAGGTCAGCGGCGAGGTGCGAGCCCCGCCAGGCGCAGCGCAGTTGGAGCTGACCATCGGCGGACGGCTGCAGGACGAGTTCCTGTGGGTGGACGACCTGAGCATCGTCGCCAGCCCGGAGGTGGAGCGGCCGGTGACGGGAACGGTGACGTCATGCTTAGGCCCGCAAAGTTCTTGGTCTCAGGGGAACTCGGGGGAACTGAGGGGAACTGAGGGGAACTCAGGGGAGTGCCTTGTTCAGACAGCCGCTATCACCGCTGGTCTGACCTTGACCGCCACCTACACCGCCGAAGCCGACTATATCGTGGTCAACGTCGAGTTGCAGGACACCGCTGGCCTCGACCGGGCCCTGGAGGTCGTCTGGGGGCTACCCCTGGACCTTGCCCCCTCTAGTTGGCGTTGGTGGGACGATGTGCGCCACAGCCGGCCCATCACTGTCGGCAGTGCCGTGGCCAGCCCGACTCCGGAGTATCCGTTCCCGTCTTGCCTATCCTGGACCTACGAGCACGTGGTCAGCGGCGTGTGGGACGGCTGGCTGCCCATCTCGCTCTATCCCTACGCCCTGATCGAAGACGGCAGCCACGGCCTGGCCCTGGCCGCCTCGCTGGACTCGCCGAGGCTGGTCAAGCTGGCCTACGATCAGGAGCAGCAGCGGTACGAGGCGCGGGGCTACCTGGGCATCTCCCCTCTGGCCACCAAGCTAGAGGGCCGGGCTGACCTGAGCCTGGAGCTATATCGCGTGGATCCGGCGTGGAGCTTCCGGGGAGCTATGGACCGCTTCGCTGCCCGGCACCCCACCTGGTTCGAATCGCCCCGCCCGATGTACGACTACAACGGATACGATCGGGCCTACTACATGTCCGAAGAGGGCGCTCAACAGGTGCTGGCCTACGACCAGGAGGGAATCTTCGCCGCCCAGTACATCGTGGCCGAGTCACCACTCAAAGATGGCCCCGCCAGCGAGCCGCTGCCCACTTACGAGGAGACCATCGAGTTGGTGGAGGAGTTGGGGAACTCGCCAAAGGAAGGTGAGTTGGCCGAATCAGCGGCCATCACCAGCAGCGTGGCCTACAGCCCCAACGGCGATTGGATGATCAAACACGTGGGCGAGTACAGTTGGGCGCCGGGCGTGTGGGAAATTGCCTGGCAGACCAGCACCGACCCGGACATCGAGGGTGGATGGGGTCCCTACCTGTGGGACTGGGGGATCGATCCAGCCATCGAGGCCACCGAGGCCATCAGCGCGGTGCTGGATGGGGTCATGATGGACAACTTCATGTCTGCGACAGGCGTGGATACCCGTCCCGATCACCTGGCCCTGACCGACACTTCCCTGACCTACAACGTCGCCACCTACCAACCGGGGGTGCACAACACGGCCAACGTGGACGAGTTCTTTCTATGGCTGCGCGACACGCTGGACGCTCAGGGCCGCGATGACATGGCCATCACCATCAACTTCTGGGGCATCGGCACTCCCAACGGCCTGGCGCGCCACGTAGATGCCTTTGGAGGCGAGGGAGGGAGCAAGACGAAGGCCCACAGCAATTGGAACCCGCGCATCCTGGACTATCGGCGGGCCATCGCCACCCACAAGACCCAGGCCTGGGCCAACTGAGAGCTCGACCTGACTGCAGAATCAGGTTAGGAACTGGTAGACACGGCGCTTGGCATATGTCTGTTTCACACCCGCGAAGACGAAGCGACCGGCTGGGAGGACGGCCCTG